>NZ_AKZL01000010.1:0-88252 GCF_000282755.1 Shewanella sp. POL2 | reverse complement strand
TTCGCCTTTTCTGGGGTTATTTTGCACTTATTTGCTGATTTTTCTGAAGTAAAAACTTAGCCCAACCATAATCTTTTTCCACTTGCAGTGCCTGTTGCCAATCTTCCATCGCGCCTTGGATATCCCCCAATTCTTGTTTGGCCAGTCCGCGCCAAGTGTAAGCTTCGGCCTCACCCCAGCAAATGTTCTCGCAAGGTTGATTAAATCGCTCAATGGCGCTGCTGGCGAGCGTCTTGGCAACTTGCATGCTGCCCCCAAACATTGCTGGCGTATTATAGGCGGCAATCGCTTTCACTAATGCGACCCGCGGATTAAGCGGTGCCAGCTGTTCGGCCTGAGCAATGGCGTTAGCGGATTTGATCCCAAGCTCAGCGCCTTTGCTGTTATCCAAGGCGATTTGCATACCATACACGGATGATAATAGCGCGAGGGATTCCGCATCGGCTTGACTGTTGGTTAAGATTTCTAAGCTCGCTTGAGCCGAAGCTAAGGCATTATCTGCAATTGTTTTTTGTCCCATCACATTGGCGCTGATGGCTAAACGATAGTTGGCATAAGCCGCCTCGTAATCTTGAGTGGCAGTGCTGAGCTGTTGCAATTTATCAATATTCAGTGTGTTAGCCGCTTTGTCTGCCTCAGCGATATTGGGGCTAGAGTTCGAAGCCGCGAACGCTGGCACGCAGGCGAGGGCAAGGCTTGATAGCAGTAAAAGTGTTTTCATGGTATTTCCTTATTGAAGAGATTGCCCATTGCTTGGGTACGGCTTCATTATCAGAAATCCCTCGACACGATTGCAGGCACAAAGGTCATCAATTAGGCATGACAAATGTCATTCTTTAATGGCTACATAGCAAAACACCGGAGTGGCTCCGGTGTTTTAGTAAGCTAAGGTGAACGCGTAAATCGTTAGACTACCGCTTGGCTGCTAGCTTGGTTAACGAGGTAAACCATGTAGCCTAAGTAAGCAATAAGCAGCGTGGCACCTTCGCGGCGACCAATTCGTAGGCCAGACCAAGCAAAGGGTAAAATGATTACGGCTAACGCCAGCATGACAATAAAGTCTAAGGGTTGGAAACCAAGCCCAGATACAGGATAAACGACGGCGGTCACGCCAAGAATACCTAATATATTAAATATATTTGACCCAACGATATTACCAATAGCAATATCGCTTTCGCCTTTGAGTGCCGCTAAAACCGAGGTCACTAGCTCTGGCATGCTGGTACCGATAGCGACAATAGTCAGGCCGATAATGACTTCACTAACACCAAATACTTTGGCTAAATCAACAGCGCCATTCACAAATAAAATGCCACCGCCGACTAACATTCCGATGCCGACAATAATAAACGCGATTGAAAGCAATGGATTTTTAGGACCTTCTTCAATCACTTCACCATCGGCATCAGTAGTATTTTTGGCGCTGAAATAGCTGAAAACCAAGTAGCCGACAAGGAGTGATAATAAAATGATGCCGTCAGTCAGGCTGAGTTCGCCATCTAGCAATAATCCCCAAAACAGCATAGAAGCGAGGATCATCAGTGGAATATCCCGTTTTACCATCTGCGATTGAACTTGGATCGGGCGAATAAGCGCAGTAATTGCCAAAATTAAGCCAATGTTGGCGATGTTAGAGCCAATCACGTTACCCAGTGCAATGCCGCTATTGCCTGCCAAGGCTGACTTTACGCTTACCGCAAGCTCTGGTGCGCTGGTACCGAAAGCCACAATCGTTAAGCCGATCACCAGCGGCGTAATCCCAAGACGAAGTGCAATGGAGCTTGCGCCACGGACTAAGGCCTCTGCGCCTAAGGTTAAAATAATAAAGCCGCCGATAATTGAAAGTGCAATAAGCATTTTGGACTCTGTTAAACCTGATTGAGTGAATTAATTTAAGGTGTATCACCTTACGCTGATAGGCGCACATGATACGTGTTTTTAATTTGCTTTGACAGAATATGTCATAAAAAAGCACGCCGAAGAGCGTGCTTTAATCATAACGGTGCGCTTTGACGTTATTTTGCGACTAACTCATCTTCCCAGCGTACTTGAGCACCACGGATCCCGTCCACCCTTTCGCTAAAGGCTTTCTCAAGCACGTGGCGCTTGATCTTCAGTGTGGGGGTTAATACATCGTTTTCGATGGTCCAAGGTTCACTCACCACCACAATGGCATCCACATGTTCGTGGGATTCTAAATGTGGATTCACACTATCGAGTGTCGCTTTAAGGGAAGCGCGTACTTCTTCACGGGCTTGTAGGTTAGCTCCCTCAGAGAGTTGCACTAGGGCTACAGGGTGCGGCAAACCAGAGCCAATAACACAAATCAGCTCCACATGGGGATCCTGCGCGAGCTTACGCTCAATGGGCACTGGGGCGACGTATTTACCTTTGGCGGTTTTAAAGTTGTCCTTCACCCGGCCGGTGATAGTCACACAACCATCGGCATCGATGGCGCAGAGATCGCCGGTATGGAAGAAACCATCAGCATCGAAGGCCGCCGCGGTGGCTTCAGGTTGCAGATAATAGGCGGTCATTAGGCCTGGGCTCTTAATGAGTAGCTCGCCATCTTCACCTTGGCGGATTTGGCAATCCTGCACGGGTTTACCCACAGTGCCGATTTTACGCGCATCGAAAGGGTAGTTGATGATGGAGTAAGCACAGTTTTCTGTCATGCCCCAAGCCTCACAAATATCCAGCCCAATACTGTGATACCAGTGGATGAGTGAGGGTGGAATAGGCGCTGAGCCAGAGCCGAGTAAACGGCAATGGTTGAGTCCTAAGCCCTTATGGATCTTGTGTTTTACTAGGCTGCTAATCAGTGGAATTTTTAGCAGCAGATTGAGTTTTCCGACACCAATCTTGTCGATAATGTTCTTTTGGAACAGGCTCCACAGCCGTGGAACGGAGAAAAACACCGTTGGTTTAGCGCGCTGCACATCCGCAACGAAGGAGTCTAAGCTTTCGACGAAGGCGACGGTACTGCCGGAATAAAAAGACGAGCCTTCGATCGCCACGCGCTCGGTAATATGGGCTAACGGTAAGTAGGATAACAATCTGTCGTTGCCATTGGTACGTAAATCGCGCACAACCGCTTGGCAAGTCCAACCATAGCTAGCATAGGTTTGAATCGCACCTTTAGGTTGACCCGTTGAGCCCGAGGTATAAATCAGCGTCATTATCTGATCGGGTTCGGGTAATGGCGCTTCAATCAACGGGTTGCCCATATTGAGCAATTGTTCCCATTGATATTGAGCTGGCATGGTGTCGTAGGGCATAGCAAGGCGCAATAATTCGCCGCCGACACCGGCTTCTTGATCGGCCCAATGATCGAGCTTACCGAGGACAATCGCTTTAGCCCCACTATGCTGCAATACATAGCGAATGGTATCTGGATTCGCAGTCGGATAAATAGGAACGCTGATATAGCCGCCGTGCATTAGGGCGAGGTCGGTGATAAACCATTCGGCACAGTTTTTAGACAGAACGGCAATTTTATCGCCCGGCTCTAAGCCTAAATGGCGCAACGCGCCAGCGAGTTGTTGGACTTTTTCTTGTACTTCATTCCAAGTGAAATCAAGGTATTGCCCCTTGATTGGCTGGCGCAAATAAATCTCATCCCCACGCGTATTCGCCCAGTGCGCCAGCATTTCAATTGGCGTCTTAATCGCTTTATCCATAGGCAATTCCCTGTTCTTTATTGTTATTTTCACCCCAACATAGGTGCCCAGTATGGCGAGTTTTGTGAGGCCGCGCAAATAGTTTGCAAGATTGTAAAATCACTAAATCTGCAAAACAGCCTAATGGGCGAGTATGAAATGAAAATGAACTTAATCACAGGTCAGAGCAGGAGCCGCAGGGCGCATTAGGCAATAAAAAAGGCGCCTAAGCGCCTTTCATATCGGTTGAAGCTTATAGCTCCATCACGCCGTCCATTTCGACTTGCGCATCCTTAGGCAGCTGCTTCACACCGATAGCGGCGCGAGCTGGGTAAGGTTGGCTGAAGTAACGGCTCATGATTTCATTCACTTTTGCGAAGTGGCTTAAATCCGTCAGGAAGATATTGAGCTTAACGATATCGTTGATTGTGCCGCCGGCTGCGGTACAAACGGCCGTTAAGTTTTCAAACACTTGCACAACTTGCGCCTCAAAATCATCGCTCACGATTTGCATTGTGCTTGGCACCAGTGGGATTTGGCCGGATAAATATACTGTGTTGCCGACTTTAACCGCTTGAGAATAAGTGCCAATTGCCGCTGGGGCGTTTTCGGTCGCGATAATGATTTTTTCTGCCATGACGCTCTCTCTAAAGTAATGATCAACGATTACGGGATGTACGCAACACCTCGGGCAGTACCCTGATACGGCGCATCACGTTAGCTAAATGGATCCTGTCCTTCACCGAAATTCGCAGGTTAATCAAGTAAACGCGGCCATCGCGCTCTTCGGTGCTAAGGTTGTGAATGTTCGAGCCCTCGGCGGCGATAATCGAGGTGATCTTCGCCAGCGCGCCTTGGTGGTTAACAATTTCCACCCGCAGATTGGCTTGATACTCGACGCCTTCGACATTGTCCCACTGCACGGGAATGTATTTATCTGGCTCGCCTTGGTAACCGCGAATGTTAGCGCAGTTTTCCATGTGGACGACTAAGCCTTTACCTTGGCTCACGTGGGCAATCACCGCATCACCAGGGATGGGGCGGCAGCAGTTGGCGAAGGTCACTAACATGCCTTCGGCGCCGCGGATTGGCATCAGGTGAGAATCGCGGCTCTCTTGATTCTCTAAATTATCGCCAATCAAACGTTGAGCGATGACTATGCTCATGGCATTGCCAAGGCCGATGTCGGCGAGTAAGGAATTTAAATTGGCGTGCTTAGTATCGCGCACGACTTTATCAATCTGCTCGGCAGGAATGCTATCGAGCTTGGTTTTACCCAGCGCATGGTTAAGCAAACGGCGGCCAAGGGCAATGGCATCGTCTGCTTTTAGGCTCTTGAGCACTTGGCGGATTTTGGCGCGGGCTTTACCCGTGACCACAAAGTTAAGCCAAGCGGCATTCGGACGCGCGCCTTTAGCGGTAATGATCTCAACGGTTTGGCCGGAGATTAATGGCTGGCTTAACGGATAAGCTTGGCGGTTAACGCGGGCGCCGACACAGGTGTTACCCACATCGGTGTGGACTTCATAGGCAAAGTCGACGGCGGTGGCGTTAACCGGTAATTCTAAAATGCGACCTTCGGGGGTAAACACGTAAATCTCTTCGGGGAAGAGTTCGGTTTTGACGTTTTCCACGAATTCGAAGGAGGTGCTGGCGCTCTGTTGCAGTTCCAGCAAGCTTTGCATCCACTTGCGGGCACGCACTTGCGTGGTGGTACCTTGACCATCGGCACCGCCTTTGTAAGCCCAGTGGGCCGCAACCCCTTTATCGGCCATTTGATCCATATCTTCGGTACGAATTTGGATCTCGACGGGTACGCCGTGGGGGCCGAATAACGAGGTATGTAGCGACTGATAGCCGTTGGCTTTTGGGATAGCAATATAATCTTTAAAGCGACCGGGGCGCGGCTTGTACAGGCCGTGCATGGCACCGAGTACGCGGTAACAGGTATCAATGGAGTCGACAATCACGCGGAAGGCGTAGATATCCATGACTTCTTGAAATTGCAGCTCTTTACTCTGCATCTTGTTGTAGATGGAGTAGAGGTTTTTTTCGCGGCCTTTGACTTTGCCTTTAATGCCCGCATCGTTTAGGCGGGTTAACACCGCAGCCTCAATGCCTTGAATGAGTTCTTTACGGTTGCCTCGGGCGGCTTTCACTACTTCCTTTAATACCCGATAACGCATGGGATAATAGGCTTGAAAACCCAAATCCTCTAACTCAGTCTTGATATTGTGAATACCAAGTCGGTTGGCAATCGGCGCGTAAATCTCTAAGGTTTCACGGGCAATACGACGGCGTTTGTCAGGACGCAGCGCGCCTAAGGTGCGCATGTTGTGGGTGCGGTCGGCAAGCTTGATGAGAATAACGCGGATATCCTGCGTCATCGCCATCATCATTTTGCGAAAGTTTTCTGCTTGAGCTTCTTTCTTATCGCGAAATTTCAGCTTGTCGAGCTTAGACACCCCTTCAACCAATTCAGCCACCGATTCGCCAAATCGCTCGGCTAAATCTTCTTTGGTGACATAGGTATCTTCGATGGTGTCATGCAGCAATGCCGCCATCAGCGTCTCATGGTCGAGACGCATTTCGGCGAGGATGCGGGCAACCGCAACCGGATGAGTAATATAAGGTTCGCCGCTAGTGCGCATTTGCCCTTCATGGGCATCACGCGCAACTTGGTAAGCCTGCTTGAGCAATTCTACCTGTTCAGGTTCTAAGTAACCGGAAGCAGACTCCTTTAGACCTTCAAACAGATACAAGTGGCAGCTCTCCTTTACCCAAACAGGTGTGACTCAATCAAACTTATAGTGAACGGCCTTCAGCGATAGCGGCAACAGCTGCGATTTCAGCAGCTTCACGCTCACGCACAGTTTGACGCTCATCAGCATCTAAAGTGTGAGCATTCACTAAACCTAGTTCGATTTCACGCAGGGCGATAACCGTTGGTTTGTCGTTCATCTCTTCAACCATAGGGTCTTTACCCTGCACGGCGATTTGGCGAGCACGACGCGCCGCAACCAGGATCATATCAAAACGGTTGCCGATTTGTTCTACGGCGTCTTCTACAGTTACGCGAGCCATGTGTTGAAACTCCAGTTTATCTAGGGAAAAAATGACGCAAAATTGTACACTATGGCAGTTAGCCTGCCAACAGATCGTTAAGCATATCATTTTGCGCGTGGATCTGACTAGCACCCGTTAAGCGTTGGCTGCGAATGATCGCCCGCAGATCCGCCAGTGCTGTGTCAAAATCGTCATTGACGATAATAAAATCATATTCTTTATAGTGCGACATTTCAGAAACCGCCTGTGCCATACGGCTGGCGATCACATCTTGGCTGTCTTGACCGCGGCCAGTCAGGCGACGCTCTAGCTCATCCCGTGAGGGTGGCAGAATAAATACGCCCACGGCTTCTGGCATCAAAGCTTTGACTTGCTGTGCACCTTGCCAGTCGATATCGAGGAACACATCAATACCTTGAGTTAAGGTGTGCTCAATCACATGGCGCGATGTGCCGTAATAATTGCCAAACACTTCGGCCCACTCAAAAAAGGCATTTTGCGCGATCAGTGCTTTAAATTCTTCAACATTAACAAAATGGTAGTGTTGACCATCAACTTCACCTGGGCGTGGCGCGCGGGTGGTGTGCGATACTGAAACCTGCATATCGGCAGGTTTGTCTTTTAACAATGCCGAAATTAGCGAGGATTTACCCGCACCACTTGGCGCTGACACAATAAATAAATTTCCGCGTGCGGTCATGAGCTAAATATCCAGTTGGTTAACGCAAGAAGGGCCCAGAAAGCCGAGTATTATACAGATTTTGACCTTAAAAACGCTAGGGCTTGTTAGCCAGCAATTGTTGTCTATTTATGTTTTGCGACAGTTAACGCTGCCGTTGGTGCATTTTTACGGTTTACTGTGACTCAAAGATCGGATACTGAAAATCTCTGCGTCCCTAAGCCTTGCTGAGCCTGAGAATTAAGCCTGATTTAGCTTTAGATGGATATAATCAGCATTTTTGCTTATCTAGCGTCTTATTGCACTGACAATTGCGGCTAAATTCGTTACGCTCATGCCTATGCGACATTGAGAGTCGTGTGCGCTTGAATTATTTCACTATAAAGGAAGGGTCGTGCTGTTAAAATCTCTTTTCTGCCTTCACGGGCGTGATTCCCGCCCCCGCTTTGTTGCTATCAGTGTTGGTGTCTATTTAGGCATATCACTGGCTGTCGCCGCATTTGGGGCGAACTTTCTCATGTATCTTTTAGCGTTAGCGGGCCTGCCTTTACTCGCCCTCACGGCGCTGCGTCGTTTAAATGATGCGGCTAAGCCTAAGGCCTTGGTTGCAGTCTTTATTCTGCCGCTACTGATTTTACTGGCGCTGTATATTGTGGCTGCGCCACCAGTATTGGCGATATTAGGGTTAGTGTTGGGGGCTGGCGCGACTTTTTGGGGAACCCGTTTGAAGTCGCTAACCATAGTGGATTACCGTTTTGGTTATTATGGACCAGCACTCGATGCGCCTATCTCGCAGGCGATCCCCCGTCGCCGAGTTGAACCTGTGATCACGCCAAAGGCGGCTGCTGCGCAAAATGCGGTGCCTGATGTATCAGTAAATATTCCTGTTGCGGCTCCGGCAGAAGCTTATTCCCAGACAGAGCCAACTATTTCGTCTGCTGTTGCTGAGCCAGAACTTGAGGTGTTGCGCCAAGATGAGCTGCGCTTTGATGCCTTAACCAAGATGACTGCCAATCCAGCGGATTTTGTGGTGCCTGATGCTGTAATTGAGGGGCATGCCGATTTTCGTCCCGCTAATCCGAGCCGAGTAGAGCAAACGCGAATCGACCTCGCCGAGGTAGATTTAGCTCAAGTGGATTTGCAGGGAGAGGAATTTAAGCGTGCGCCGCTCGATCCTGCTGAGCACAGTGATGAGCCGGTGTGGCGCTTTGATCCCGATGACAATGCTGATGTTTTTAATGACACCGAGCATGCTGAAGAAGTGCGTCGTCGCCGCGCCGAAGCTAAAGAATCCGGTTCTATGACCGAATTGTTTAGGGGCGTTGCGGAGTTTTTTGCTCCTTACCGTCGTTATATTAAGTTGCCTAAATTACCTAAGCTGGAACGCCGTTACTGGTTGCCTGTCGGCGGCGGTGCGGGCGCTGTGTTGTTAGTCTTGCTGGTATGGGGATTATGGCCTAGTTCTGATGAGTCGCAGGTAGACGAATCGGTCGTGCCAGCGGTGCCTTCAGCACCTATTGCAGCAAGCGATCGTGTGACCTTAGATCTGCCCGACGGTTTTTCGGTGGCGTTAGAGCAAGATGTATTAATTATTCGTTGGTTGGGTGAACGCGACAAGCCGCAAAACCTGTGGTCTATTGCTACGGCGAAGGGTGATAAGAGTTGTAGTGCATTAGTGTTTAATAATGGCACTGAGTATCGCACTATCACTGTGGACTTGCTTGCCGACTCTGCCACTGAAGCACGTTTCACGCCGCTCGATACCGCTAATATCATTACCGATTTAGCCCGCCGTGGCAGCATTGGTTTGTGTGGTTATAAGTTCAGCCTCAAAGGCAGCCAAGCGGTTTTAGAGCCAAATCGTGCCTTTGGAACTTATTTAGCCCGTTAAATAGATAAAAATAAGCTTAAATGCTAGTCAGGATTAGAGGGGTAGATTACACTTTTGCTCCTCTTTTTCTCCGATCTTGTGTTACATGCGCTCGCATAGCCGATGACGGCGAGGTTCGGGAAAATTTCTTTAATACGAACTGAAAACTCAATCCCACATGAATACAGATTTGACCTTAGTCATTATGGCGGCGGGCCTTGGAAGTCGTTTTGGCGGCGATAAGCAGTTAGCCTCCCTTGGGCCTGCTGGCGAACCCATGTTGGTGTTATCTATTTTATCGGCTATTCGCAGTGGATTTCAGCGCGCCGTATTAGTGATCCGCCCTGAGCTTGAGGCGGAGCTCTCCGGGATATTGACGCAGTTTTTACCCGCAAACTTTGAATATCACTTTTGCTACCAGTCATTAAGTGATTTGCCACAAGACGCAAAGCTTGCTGATTTTAGCCATCGTTTAAAGCCTTGGGGGACAGCGCATGCGCTCTGGTGTGCCCGCGATTGGGTAACAGGGCCAATGGCAGTGATCAATGCCGATGATTTTTACGGTGACAGCGCCTTTGCCTCGTTAGCACAAGGCTTAACCGCCAGACCTAACGATTGGATGATGGTGGCTTATCCTATCGAGCTAACGTTATCTGAGCATGGCGGAGTAAACCGTGGCTTATGCCAAGTTGAGCATGGGCAGTTACGCTCGGTCGCCGAGTGGTTAAATATTCAAGCACAAGAAGATGGTTTTGTGGGCGAAGGGCCAATGGGATTAGCAAAGCTTCCTCCACAGTCGCTGGTATCCATGACCTGCTGGGGCTTTTCGCCAAGCATATTTGATGTTATTAAACAGCAATTAACCGCATTTATTGAACAACAGGGCCAATTGCCGAAATCGGAGTGCTATTTGCCTGCTGTGGTTCAGGCGGCAATTGAGCAAGGTGTACCCGTTTATGTTGATGTGGCCAGCGAACCTTGGCTCGGTGTGACCTATCCGCAGGATTCTGTCTGGGTAAAGCAAAAATTAATGGAGTTATTGGGTGATAAAACTCATTAGGCAGTCAGTGTTGCCTCATTTTGGAATTGAAGCCGACGAGGCAAAAATCTCAGCGTTAGGGAATGGTCATATTAACGACACCTTATTAGTGCGTTGGCCTACGGGTGAATTGGTGCTGCAACGTATTAACACCCAAGTGTTTAAGACGCCGCAGGCGCTGGTGAGTAATGCCGATAAGATCAGCCATCATTTATGCGCCAAGGCATTGCAGCAGCAATATGGTCTGCAAGTGGTTAGCCCTTGTCTTACCCAAGAGGGTGAACTTGCTATCGACTTAGGTGAGCAGGGATTTTGGCGTGCGATCAGTTATTTACCCCATAGTTTAAGTATCGAAGTGGTGAAGTCCGAAGCGCAAGCTGAAATGGCCGCCAAGGCTTTTGGTCACTTTGCCTGTGCATTAAGTGATTTTGACGCCACTGAGCTTGAAGATGTGATCCCGCAGTTTCATCACTTGCCTGGGCGGATGGAAATGCTGCGCCAAGCGGTGCAGCAGGATAAAGCCAAACGCTTAGGGTCGTGCCGTCAATGGGTTGATTATGCGCTGTCACAGCAGAGTTTATTGGATGAACTGGCTGAAATCTCGCCGCAGTTACCGCTGCGGATCTGCCATAACGACACGAAAATCAACAATATGTTGTTTGATAAGCGCGACATGTCGAGCATGGCGATTATCGATTTAGACACCTGCATGAAAGGTCATCTAATGTATGACTTTGGCGATATGGTGCGTACCTTCTGTTCGCCCGAGGAAGAAGATTCTACTGCCCTTGAAAATGTTAAAGTGCGCCAGTCGATCTTTGCCGCCATTTGCCGTGGCTATTTAAGTGAGCTCTCCGAGGTATTAACTGAGGTCGAAAAACGCAGCCTTTGGCTTGGGGCGCGAGTCATTTGCCTGATGATCGGCGTGCGTTTTTTAACGGATTATCTCAATGGCGACGTGTATTTCCACGTGCACCGTGAGGGTCATAATCTGGATAGAGCGGCGAATCAGTTTACCTTGTATCAAAGCCTGCTCGACCAAGAGGCTGAACTTAAAGCCTGTTTCTAGTCTGCTTTCTTTTAGCAAACGCCCCAAACGGGGCGTTTTGTTTTTTGCTTATATACGACATAATTGCCCCATCAAAAACCCTCAGTCTCATATGGATTTGGCTTGGAATGGGCAACCACGAAGTACCCGCAGCATTAACTTGTGCGCGCCGTAGCGCCAGAAATCTCTGGTTAAGATGTACTCTGCGCCGCTCGCAGCAGGAAGCCGTTGCCTCGTCGATGATGACGGCAACCAGCGATAACTTTTTTAATGCTTACGCGATTTTTCTCGGTGCTAGTCTTGCGCAAATGGGCTTTGTTACTGGTTTACCGCAGCTCTTTGGGGCGATGTCGCAGTTAGTTTCTGTCTGGTTAGCGAGCCATTTTTCCCGTCGCGGGTTTATCGTTTGCTGCGCAGCTTTGCAAGCTGTTGTGGTATTGGCGATGGGCGCGTTAGCGGCCTTTCGGCCTGAGCACGCAGTATGGATATTTATCGCGCTCGCCGTGGGATACCACGGCTTTATTAATCTTATCCAACCCCATTGGCGCGCGTGGATGGGGTCGATTGTACCTGAACGTCGCCGTGGCGCCTTTTTTGCGGCGCGTACCCGACTCACTATGGGCGCATCCTTAAGCGTGTTCTTTATTGGCGGTGGCATTCTGACCTTGACCGATTCGCAGCAAATGGCCTGGTTGGGTTTTACGCTGCTGTTTTCGATTGCCGCCATGGGGCGTTTTGTCTCGGCTTGGTTATTACTGCAAATGCACGATCCCGATCCGCGCGAAGCCAAGCAGCGCGGCGTGTTTATCCAAACCATTGGTAACTTTCGCGGCGCATGGAAGGATAAAACCTTTCGCCAGTACAGCTTGTTTGTGGCCAGTATGCAGGCGATGGTCGCCATATCGGCGCCGTTTTTCGCCGTGTATATGCTAGAAGACCTGCACTTTAGCTACATCGAGTTTGTGCTCGCGAGCGTGGCCTCGATAGCGACTCAATTTGTGACGCTAAAGTTTTGGGGGCGATTTAGCGATCAATTCGGCAATCGTTTGGTGATGATTATTACCAGTTGCATGATCCCAAGCTTGCCATTGTTATGGCTGTTTTCCGATAACTATCTGTATATTCTCCTTATTCAGGCATTTTCTGGGCTGGCGTGGAGCGGCTTTACCTTAAGTACCGCCAATTACCTTTATGATATTCGTCCCTTTCGCAGTGACTTTGCGACCTATGCAGCGTTGCAAGCGTCACTCAGTGCGGGATTAGTATTTGTGGGGGCGATGGTTGGCGGCACGATAGCCTCCCATGCGGCGGACTTTTTAGTCTGGTCAGGCTGGAATACTTGGCTCAGTAGCCCGATTTTTGTGGTGTTTTTAGTGTCGACCATACTGCGAGCATTTGTGACACTGTGGTTTATTCCGCGCTCGGTCGAACCCAAAGTCAGGCCTCGGCCGCAGTTACTGCAACTTATTTTCCGTATCCGCGGTTTTAATGCAATTTCGGGCGTGAGTCTCGACTGGTTAACTGTGGTTAAGCGTCGGAAAAATAATGATTAACCTAGAATCTAGAATCTAGAACCTAGATTTTATAATCAAAGAACTTACGTTTGTCTGGCCCCGAGGCATTGGCGCTGATCTTATTCGGGTGTTTATATTCATCCCAACTAGCCACATTGCGGCCGACATTGAGCTTAGGAAAGTTCTGCTGATTTTCGCTAGCGGCTAGGCCCATAAAAGCCAATAGCTGACCGAGGGCACCTTGTTGGCTCACATCGATACTGAGTAAGTCGTGTCTGCCCGCAAAGTAGTTAACCACCTCAGCTTTATGACGTTGATAACAATCGATAAGATGTTGTTCATCCTGCGGATTTTCGACCATTCCTACGCCAAAGCTATGGCGAAAACTGCGCTTCATGATTGGGTGGAATCGGCCAGTTTTGGCATCCAAATGTGGCAGCATTCGGCTGAGTAACATCTGCATCGACGGCACCCAAGAGTCTAACTCGCGGTCAATATAGACAAATTTGGCCTCGGGGAAGAGTTTATCTAACTGCTTGAAATCGCTAAAACAAGGCGCATCGGAAATCGCATCAGCCTGCATAAAGGCTGCTTTAGTAAACGCCATATGTGCCACTTTTAAGCCTTGCTCCAATAGTGCCACGCTTACGCTCGTCGTCCCTGTTCGGGGTAAGCCGATAAAAATAACCTTCTGTTTTTGCTCGGCAACAACCGACTCATGCTTAATCGCATTTGGCTCGATTGCACTCGGCTTGGTTGCATTCGGCGCGAGTAAGCTTGGCCTGATTTCATTTGGTTTAGCTGAATCGCACTGTGGCTGATTGAGCTGCACATCTGCACGATAGTTATGCCCTTGAGAATCGGGAAGGGTGGCAATAGTTGCGTTATCAGGCATGGATTTGGCTCGGCATTCTTGTCAGCGTGGTCGCGATGGGTAGGTAAATTGGGGTTTAACATTAGCGTTTTATCAACGTTGGCAGTATATCGCAGTGCACAGGTTTTAGCAGCGCAAAGCTGGCGTTGCGTCGGTATTGCGTTGTAGAGGCAATCAACCGCATAAATCCCTTTATGCTAGAAGCATTTGGGCAAGGTGAGGCGATTACTTGTATTATTTGCCTCATTTTGTGAGGCGAATAGGTTTGTTAATTGACTCATAGTGTGAGTAGAATAGGCTTGTTATTTGACTCATGGGGTAGGATATGTGGATTTGGCAGCAAGCCGATTGGCCTAAGTTTCATTGGAATGCCAGCAGCATTGATGCCTTGCTGCGTCAGGTCTATTTCAATCAGGGCCAACTGCTTGGCAAGCAAATGCTAAGTCCCGACGACAACCAGTTAACCTCAGCGGCGGCACTCGACACTTTACTCGCTAACATTATCCATTCCAGCGCCATTGAAGGTGAAAAGCTCAATGTGGCTTCGGTGCGATCATCCTTGGCTAAAAAACTCGGTGTGTTCGAAGACAAACCGTATCCGACCACGGCACAAACCGATGGTTTGGCCGACATTATGCTCGATGCCTTAAAAAATTTAGATACAGAGTTAACCCTTGAGCGGATATTAGGTTGGCATAAACAGTTATTTCCCCAAGGTTATACGCTGTTTAACCCCGTTATTGGTGGAGTGCTACGTGGCGATACGCCTATGCAGGTTGTCTCAGGCCGGATTGATAAACCAACGGTGCATTTTGAGGCCCCCTCTCGAGCGACGTTGGACGCTGAACTCTCACAGTTTATTGAATGGTTTAATGCATCAAGGCAAGATCTGGGCTTAGATCCGCTTATCCGTGCGGCGATAACTCACCTTTGGTTTGTGACTCTGCATCCGCTTGATGATGGTAATGGGCGCATCACGCGTTTATTGACCGATTTAGCTTTAGCGCAAGCAGAAAAACGCTCAATTCGTTTTTACGCTATGTCGGTCAGTATTCTGGCCCGTCGCCAAGCCTACTATGACATTTTAGAGTCCACCCAAAGGGGCGATGTCGATATTACTCCTTGGTTAGTATGGTTTTTTGAGACCCTCAATGATTGCTTACTCAATGCGATGGCTGATGTGAACAAGACTCTGCGGAAAACGCAGTATTGGCAAAATCTCGATCAATCCCTATTGAGTCAGGAGCAAGCCAAAGTGCTCAATCGGATGTTAGATGGCGATTTTGAATTAGGGATGAATAGTGGCCAGTATCAAAAGGTCGCTAAGGTGAGCCGCGCCACCGCCACCCGTCACCTTGCGCAAATGGTCGAGCAAGGCTTTTTAGTGAAAGCCGACGCTGGCGGCCGAAGTACGAGGTACTTATTGCCGAGTGGGCAGTAGATGGATTCCGCGCCAATAATCATTTTGCATTTTGTTAGTGATTACCCTGTGTGATCTTATGCCCAAATCATTATGTGTTTGATATTGAATGTGACTCATAGTCCGTAGATGTATTGTCTACAAGTAAAGATCATCATGAAAACTCTTCACAGGATTATTCATGGAAGATCATTTGCTTACCTCATTTGGTACTCATCTAAAAAGTTTGCGACTCGAGAGATCGTTTTCGCAGGAGCAGCTTGCATTAAAAGCTGACATGGACAGAACCTATGTCAGCGGCATTGAACGTGGTCAGCGTAATGTGAGTTTGATTAATATATTCAAGCTCGCTAAAGCCTTAGATATTCCCGCGAAACAACTTCTAGATTTTACCGTTGAGGGATCATTATGACTCAACGAGCATTTTATTCGGCGAGTTTTAAAGATTTTCTATCAGCAGAGCCCGATGCGATTACCGGGCAGATATCACGTTTCCATACTCAGCATTTATTGCATTCACAAACTCGCGCTTGGTTGACTGAAATTGAAGTTCTCAAACGCTCCTTGGCCGAGAGTGTTGAGCGAGAAGGGCATATTTTCATTGAGTTTATGATCCCACGAATGGGGCGACGTGCCGATGTCGTGATGATATTTAAAGGGATTGTTTTTGTAGTAGAGTTTAAAGTTGGCGCAACAGTATTTACTGCTGCCGATATGAGGCAGGCTCATGGATATGCCTTAGATTTAAAGAACTTTCATCGCGGTAGTCATGATAAATATCTAGTCCCTCTGCTTGTCGCCACCAACGCGACCAGCCAATCGGAAAATCCAGTATTCGCAGGCGATAATGTTGCTTTGACTTTGTGTATTTCGCCCGGTGAATTGTTTTCAAGAATGCGCCTAATTGCTGAGCGGTTGAATCAACCTACTTTTGATCCAAACTTGTGGGCTGATTCTGGTTATTTGCCGACGCCAACCATTATCGAAGCGGCACAAGCTCTGTATGCGTCGCACAATGTCGAAGATATTGCTCGTAGTGAAGCGGATACACAAAATCTTGGTCAAACGAGCCAGCAATTACTTCAGTTGATTCACAATGCTCGTATCAATAAGCGAAAAATAATTTGTTTCGTTACCGGCGTTCCGGGGGCGGGCAAAACCCTTGTAGGGCTTAATATTGCGAGTATTCACGCAAACAGGGAAGAGAATGAGTATTCTGTTTTCCTCAGTGGTAATGGCCCCTTGGTGGCGGTATTACAGGAAGCCTTAGCTAGGGATCGATCTTCTAGAACTGGTGATTCTATCAGTGCAACTAGAAAGGAGACTGAATCATTTATTCAAAATATCCATCGCTTTAGGGATGAATATTTGCATGGTGGCGTGCCGCCTGAAAAAGTGGCCATATTTGATGAGGCTCAACGGGCGTGGGATAAAGAGCAGGCAAGCGATTTTATGCGTCGTAAGCGAGGTATTGTCGACTTTGATAAATCAGAGCCTGAATTTCTCATCGAAGTAATGGACCGTCGTCAAGACTGGGCGTTTATTATTGCGCTAATTGGTGGTGGACAGGAGATTAATAAAGGTGAGGCAGGACTAGCTGGTTGGTTGGATGCGCTTAAGGCTAAGTTCTTAGATTGGGATGTCTATTTTTCCACAGCTTTATTGTCAGGTGAGTATGTTTCGCTAGGGGTTGATCTGAATGCGGTTTCAAGGGCGAATGTCTTACCTAACTTACATCTTGCCACATCCATGCGATCTTTCCGTGCTGAAAAGTTGTCCAGTTTTATTCATCACTTGGTAGCTGGGCAATGCGGGCTTGCTGTTAGCATTTATAAAGATCTAGAGCATGTCTACCCAATCAAAGTCACTCGCGATTTAGCTAAGGCTAAATCTTGGGTTCGGCAGCACAGAAGAGCTAATGAATCTATGGGAGTACTTGCTTCTTCTAACGGCATTAGGCTTAAAGCTGAAGGGATTTTCGTTAAAAATGAGATAGATCCTGCAAAGTGGTTTTTAAGTGGAGTTGAAGATATTCGTTCTGCTGAGTTTTTAGAGGATGTAGCCACCGAGTTTGACGTACAAGGATTAGAGCTAGACTGGTGTGTCGTTGCTTGGGATGCTGATTATCGTTTCAACGGCCAAGTGTTTGAGCATTGGGAATTTAGAGGAACTAAATGGGAAATGCGGCATAAAGCTGTACGTAAGAGATATCTTGAAAATGCTTATCGCGTATTGTTGACCCGGGCTCGTCAGGGCATGGTGATATTTGTTCCTAAAGGCGATAAATCAGATGAGACTCGAGATCCCAAGTTTTATGATCATACCTATAAGTACTTGATAAATTGTGGGATTGGAGTGATTTAATAAAAGCAAGGGTCGAAATTGTTCGACCCTTTTGGTTATTTTGAAACGAAAAAATTAATAAATTCATCAAGGTCACTAAAGACTTTGATTTGTTTGTCTTGAATATTACTTGCAGCAGTTTTTATCCAGTCAAAAGCTTTTTGTTTATAGCCTTTCCCACCGAGTAAAATGACTAAATTTTGCTCTGGTGCGAGGCGGAGAGACTCTAGGAAAAAAGGAAATTTTTGATCGACAGAGCCGCTTTGCTCTTGCTTGTGAGCTTCAATTCGGACTGCTCCTAGTGTTTGATGTTGTACTAAGAAGGCTGCCTTTCGAATTCCACCATACATATCTGTATAAGGCACATTTTTAAGGAACTCGTTTTGAGATGGAACACCTTGTGCTTCACAAAAGCCTAGCGCTACAAGGGATTGTTCAACTTGATCACAAAATTTCTGATTGGATAACATGCTTGCTTCATATTTACCTGAGTCTACTTCAGGTAAATCTTCAAAAAGTGATTCTTGGTTCATTCTCCATCCTTGGTTATTAAATCGCCCTTTAATGTAGCATTGAGAGTGGCTGATTTTCAATCAGTTAGACCAACTACTCAAAATTGTTCAATCACTTTGAAATTTATCCAAACTTGCCACTCGCCAATTTCTCCATCAAAAACTCAATCAAAACCGTCACTTTGGTTGGGAGGTATTTTCGCTGTGGGTACACGGCGTAAATGCCATGTTCGGGTAGCGGATAGTCTGTAAGTAACGCCTGTAAATATCCGGTTTGCAGATCCGGCTCAACAATAAAACGTGGTAGGTTGGCGATACCGAGGCCATCGAGGCAGGCTTGGTGGATAGCATCACTATTATTCACCTGATAGTTTCCTTTGGGTTGAACACGTTGCACGCCATCGGGACTGTGGAAACTCCATTCCACACCATCTTGAAAGTAACTGTAAAACAAGCAGTTGTGCTGAGTTAACGCGCTAGGAGTCATGGGTAAACCGTGCTGCGCTAGATACGCGGGGGACGCGCAAATCACGCTCAAACAAGGGGCAATTTTACGGGCGATAAGGCTGGAGTCGGGTAATTCGCCGATACGAATGGCTAAGTCGAAGCCGCCTGCGATTAAATCTGTGGTCTTGTCATCCATTTGCATTTGCAGCTGGATATCGGGGTAACGCCTTAAAAATTCAGCTATTAATGGCGAAATATATCTGCGTCCAAACGCCATAGGTACTGAAATCCGCAAATTGCCTCTAGGTGTTTGCTGCAATTCAGAGATGGCATCCAATCCTTCTTGGGTG
This sequence comes from Shewanella sp. POL2, assembly GCF_000282755.1. Lineage (NCBI taxonomy): Bacteria > Pseudomonadati > Pseudomonadota > Gammaproteobacteria > Alteromonadales > Shewanellaceae > Shewanella > Shewanella sp. POL2. The sequence goes on along the minus strand of NZ_AKZL01000010.1, from coordinate 69,431 downwards.
AGCTGTACCGCCGGGCGAATGTACTCGAAATAGCGCGCGCCAGCGTCGGTTAGGCTTAAGCTGCGGGTGGTGCGTTGTAATAGTTGAATCCCTAAGTGCTGCTCCAACTGTGTGATTCGTTTGCTGATGGCTGATTTACTGAGTCCAAGCTTTTGTCCCGCCGCAGAAAAACTACCGCATTCGACCACAGTGACAAAAATGGGTAGAGCAGAAAAATGTTCCATGTGCGTCCTATTCTGTTGAGGCGAGGTTGGTTACTGCATTTCGATTCGATGTAATCAGTCTTCACTTAAGCGGGCCAAGAGATAAACCAGACAGAGCACGTTTACTGTTGAGTTATGTTCAACAATAGGTTGCATTATCACGGTATTATCCGTCATGGATAAAGATAGTAGACTATTTTGCAACAAAAACGGTGTTCCCATAAATAGAATCTTGCGCCTGTTTTGTGCGTTCGATGCCATGTTGGATGAGGCCGACTGCATGATCCCGAGTTGAGTTTGGCGATGCGTTAATTTGCTATGGTGTTAGCGGCTTCCCTATACTGCCAGTGTTGACAATTTTTAATTAGTTACATTTTATCTTTTGTTAGGAGTGTTATTTTGTCCTCAAACCAAACCTATTCCTCGGCCACGCCCTATGCTTGGGTGCTTTTCGACGCCGATGAAACGTTATTTTATTTCGATGCCTTTGAAGGACTAAAGTTGATGTTTGCTGGCTTTGGTGTTGAGTTTACTCAGGCCGATTTTGAGGAATACCAAAGGGTAAATAAACCGCTTTGGGTTGCTTATCAGGATGGCAAGATCAGTGCCGCAGAGCTGCAAACTATCCGTTTTGAGCCTTGGGCAGCAAGGCTTAATGTATCGCCACAAATCTTAAACAGTGCATTTTTAGCCGCCATGGCTGAGATTTGTGCGCCGCTGCCCGGTGCGCGCGAATTGCTATCGGCATTGCAAGGTAAGGCTAAACTGGGGATTATCACTAATGGCTTTACTGAGTTGCAGACGGTGCGCTTACAGCGAACAGGCTTGCAGCATCATTTTGATATTTTAGTGATTTCAGAAAAAGTCGGCATCGCCAAACCCGATGTGGGTATTTTTGAGCATGCGCTTGAGTTAATGGGGCGGCCAGCGCGTGAGCAAGTATTAATGGTGGGTGATAATCCCCATTCCGATATTCAAGGCGGTATCAATGCCGGTATTCATACTTGCTGGTACAACGTCCATGGCCATGCTGCGCCAGCGGGGATCACCCCACATTATCAAGTGAACTCCCATCAAGAGCTACAACAGATGCTGGGGCTTTAAGGCGATATTCGGGGTACATATTGCCGTACACATAATGCGAAAAGGGGCTAACCTTTGCAGGTTAACCCCTTTTCTAACAATCACTTAATCTAAAAGATTAGTTCATTCCATATTTCTTTAATTTCTTACGCAGAGTACCGCGGTTGATACCTAGCATGTTTGCTGCGCGGGTTTGGTTGCCGCGAGTGTGTTGCATGATGATGTCAAGCAGAGGTGCTTCAACTTCACTTAGCACCATTTCATACACTTCTTGTGCTTCCTGACCGTCCAACTGTGCGAAGAAGTTAGTTACGGCACGCTTAACAGCATCACGTAATAACTGGGGCTTGATAGTGCCGTTTGCGGTTTCGATTTTGCCAACGGTAAGCTGGTGAACTTCTGTGTTAGTTGTCTGATCAAACATTCTATTCTGCTCTTTATTAATTCTTTACTAATTCATCAAAATAATATTCCACGCGGGAATACTGTTCTGCAGCGGTTTCCAGCTGATTAAAGTCAGCCCGAAACTGGCGCTGATCCTCCTGGTCTAGGTACCATCCGATATGTTTTCTGGCGAAGCGGATACCCTTATATTCACCATACAAATCATAAAGTTTGGTGAGGTGTTCCAGCATCACTTGACGCTGTTCTACCACCTCAATGGGCGCTAGCTTATTACCCGTCTCCAAGTAGTGCTGGATTTCTCTGAAAATCCAAGGTCGTCCCTGAGCACCCCGTCCTATCATCAGAGCATCGACACCGGTGTAATCCAGCACAAAGCGGGCTTTCTCCGGACTGTCGATATCTCCGTTTGCGACAACAGGAATCGAGACATTCTGTTTAATTGCTTTAATGGTGTCGTACTCGGCGTCGCCTTTGTACATGCATTGTCTCGTGCGGCCATGAACGGCCAGCGAGGCAATGCCACAATCCTCGGCAATCTGGGCGATTTGAACACCGTTCCTGTGTTCAGGCTCCCAGCCTGTGCGAATTTTTAACGTAACGGGCACATCTACTGCAGCTACCACGGCTTGTAAAATGTCTTTTACGAGGGGCGGATTTTGCATTAAGGCTGAGCCAGCCAGCTTTTTATTCACTTTTTTTGCAGGGCATCCCATGTTGATATCAATGATATGGGCGCCTTGTTCAACGTTGAACTGGGCGGCCTGCGCCATTAACTCTGGATCTGCACCTGCAATTTGCACTGAGCGAATACCTTCCTCACCAGAATGTGTCATACGCTGGCGGCTTTTATCCGTATCCCAAACCTCAGGATTGGATGAAAGCATCTCCGACACCGCTAAGGCTGCACCATAACGAAGACAGAGATTACGGAAAGCTTGATCGGTGACACCTGCCATTGGTGCCACGATCAGCTGATTCTTCAGTTGATAGGGTCCAATCTGCATTTACTGTTTCACCTTAGCTCTTCAAAGGGGCGCTATAGTAGCCCTTTTTATTGGCCGTGAAAAGGTCAATAAATGACCTAGGAGCAATTTTTTTCTTGACTTTTTAGCCTTGAGAAGTCATCGACAAAATAAGCCTAAGCCAGTGGTGGCGCATGTTGCGCCACCCTTTAGCGTTATTTGCGCGTACCTGTCAAGCGGCTCCAATCTTCTTTGTGAGCCGCTTCGTCCATGTCGAACCATTGGCTATAAAAGTCAGAGATTTCTTGCGCTTGCTCTTTTAGGAGTCCAGAGAGAGCTAATTTACCGCCTGTTTTGACTCGGTCGGCGATAAGGGGGGCAAGTTCGCGCAGTGGGCCTGCGAGAATATTGGCAACTAATACATCGGCCTTAAGATCGGCGGGTTGATCTTCAGGCAGGTAAAGCTCGAGTTGGTCGGCAACATCGTTACGCTCGGCATTGGCTTTTGAGGCATCAATGGCTTGATAGTCGATGTCGATACCGGTGACTTTTTTCGCGCCCAGTTTTAGGGCGGCAACGGCAAGAATGCCTGAGCCACAGCCAAAGTCGATCACTTCTTCGTTGCTTAGATCTAAGCTGTCTAACCACTCTAAACACAGTGCTGTCGTGGGGTGAGTGCCTGTGCCGAAGGCCAGACCCGGATCTAAGATCACGTTGACTGCGCTTGGATCGGGGACTTCACGCCAGCTTGGGCAAATCCACAGGCGTTTACCGAATTGGATTGGGTGGTAGTTATCCATCCATTCGCGGACCCAATCTTTGTCTTCAATTTGCTCGATTTTATGGCTGAAGTGTTCACCTAAAAACGGCAGGGTTTTCAGCATCTCAATGCTTGGGGTTAGATCGGTATCTGCTTCGAATAGCGCGACAACCACGGTATCACGCCACAGCGGGGTTTCACCCAGTTTAGGTTCAAAAATCGGGGTGTCTTTACCATCTTCAAAGGTAATGGAGACTGCGCCTTCTTCCATGAGTAAGTCGCTGATGGTTTCTGCATCATCACTGTTAGTGTTAATGCGGAGTTGGATCCAAGGCATGGGTTAAATCCTGTGGCTAGGGTTAAAAAATATCACGCTATTGTATACCCAAACCGCGCTAAATTGCAGAATTCGGTGGCAATTTCGCATTGTTCAATTAGATAAATGAGTTGCTGTGCAGCAGGGGATTGGCGAGTGATAAATGGATTTTATTCTACGCCGACAAAGAGTTAGCCTGTCATTCTTTTTGTGCGAAAATGCGAACCGGTCGTTTCGATTTTAAGTATAAACATATGAAATATAATGGTTAATTGGTTTTACCTTTGTTTGGTTTTTTACTTGCTTTTTGTGATCGCCTTCTAAGAGTTGACGCTGCTCCCGTGAGTTACCTCACGCTTTAAATCTGTGACACTCAGCCGGGTATTTTGTTACTGCTATGGTGTAGTTTGCAAAGAGGTGTCAACAAACCATCAAAGGTAAAAGCAAGATGATAAGCGTAACGCGCGTTCACACTAGGGTGAAAACACAGGGGATAGGTCACCCTTGGTCGGCTAAGGCTGATCGATTACAGAGCGCGACAGGCATTATGTTGGGATGCTTCCTGTTGTTGCATATGCACTTCGAGTCGAGCATTTTGCTGGGCAAAGAGGCATTTTACCAAGTAGTACAACTGCTTGAAGGCGGTATGTTTAGTAGTACAGGCCATGGCTTTCCGATGGTTACTAAAGTCTTCTCGGTTTTTATGCTGTTAGTGGTGATATTGCATGCCGCAGTTGCGCTTAGGCGGTTTCCGGCACAACTGGGTCAGTGGCGGGCATTGCGCTCGCATTTAGGTGGCATTAATCACCGTGATACCCATGCATGGTTTTGGCAGCTCATTACTGGCTTTATTCTGTTTTTCCTGGTGCCTGTACATCTGTTTACCATGATCTTAAATCCTGAGATTGGCCCACATTTATCCGCCGAGCGTGTTTATCACGATAATGCTTGGCTGCTTTATGCCTTATTGCTGCCCGCAGTGGTGATCCACGCCATGATTGGTTTGTACCGTGTGGCAGTTAAGTGGGGCATTACCACTCAACGCTCCGGCTTACGTAAACTCGCTAAGGTATTGATTATCTATTTGTTGTGCCTAGGTAGCGCTAGCTTAGTTACTTATATGTTGATCGGCAGCGAGTTGACTGTTCCTGTGCAGCCCTATGTGCCCCAGTAATTTGAATGCCAACCCTGCTGCGCGCATTGCACTGAGATAATTCGCAGCAGGATTTTGTGTCGCTGCCACTCGTTTTTATTGGTTCTATCGCTAATAGTTAAGCATTCGATTAATTATTCGCCTCCTAGTTGATCTAACTCAGGTTTGTTGTTGGATTTGTGAGCGATATTAATTTTTAAAGATCACTTAATGAGCTTGGCTCAATAGAGCCTGTGGCGCGAGGCGAAAGCAATGGCAATCAAACTAAGTATAAAAAAATGGAGTGCGTGGCTGGATTTAAGCCAGAGTTTGTCGGGTGTCATTCTGGCGGTGTTTTTGTGGAGTCACTTAGTGTTGGTGTCGTCCATATTGTTGGGTGGCGATGCCATGAACTGGGTTGCTCGCACTATGGAGCTAAGTTTTCTCTCTAGTGATGGTCATGGTTACCCTTGGGTGGTGACTGGTATTGCCATCGGTATTGCCGCTTTAGCGTTAGTGCATGTGCTAGTGGCATTGCAGAAGCTACCGATGAGTTTGCGTCAGCAAAGGGCGCTGCAACAGCAGATGCAAGTGATTAATCACAGCGATACTCGCCTGTGGCGCTGGCAGGCCATTACGGGTGTGGTGATCCTGTTATTGCTGCCAGTGCATCTGTGGCTTATTGGCTCGGCGCCTGAAACCATAGGTCCGCAGGGCAGCGCCGAGCGGATTTGGAACCAAGGCGTGTGGATGGTGTATCTGCCGCTATTGCTGACGGTGGAGTTACATGCGGCCATCGGGATTTACCGCGTAGCACTCAAGTGGGGCGCGGCGCGTGATCTTAATAGTCGCAGCCGTTTACGTAAGATTAAAACTATTGTGAGTATCGCGTTTGTCACTGTAGGGATTGCCTCTTTATTGGCATTTTTACCCCATGCGAGTTGAGCGAAATATAACAAAAGAGTGTTGTCCTAAAACAATAACAGCAGTACCCGTTAAGGAGCAGGCGTGAAACTGATTTATACCGATTCATTAGTGGTTGGTGCCGGATTGGCAGGGCTAAGGGTTGCCATTGCCTCTAAAGAGCGTGGGCTGGATACCTTAGTGCTATCGCTTATTCCTGCCAAACGTTCTCACTCCGCCGCAGCGCAGGGGGGAATGCAGGCAAGCCTTGGCAACGCAGTTAAAGGCATGGGTGATGATGAAGATGTGCACTTTCAAGACACTGTGAAAGGTTCTGACTGGGGCTGTGATCAAGAGGTCGCGAGAATGTTTGCCCATTGTGCGCCCAAGGCAGTACGTGAGTTAGCCAACTGGGGGTGCCTTGGTCACGTGTTAGTGCTGGTCCACGGGAAGTCATTGTTAACGCAAAAAAGTTACTCTACAGGAAGCCGAAGAAGCCCATGGGTTAATTAATGCCCGCGACTTTGGTGGCACCAAAAAGTGGCGCACCTGCTACACCGCCGATGGTACGGGTCACTCCTTACTCTATGCCATGGATAACAAAGCCATTTCGATGGATATTCCGGTCCATGAGCGCGTCGAAGCGCTGGCGATTATCCACGATGGAGAGCGTTGTCACGGGGTGATTGCCCGCTGCCTAATCTCGGGTGAATTGCGCGCTTATGTGGCGAAATCAACCACCATCGCTACCGGCGGTTATGGCCGTATTTACGAAGTTTCAACCAATGCGATTATCTGCGAGGGGATAGGTCAGGCGCTGGCACTCGAAACGGGCGTGGCGACCCTTGGTAATATGGAAGCGGTGCAGTTCCACCCAACGGCGATTGTGCCCGTAGGGATTTTAACCACAGAGGGTTGCCGCGGTGACGGTGGCTTGCTGCGGGATAAAGACGGCTACCGTTTTATGCCGGACTATGAGCCAGAGAAAAAAGAACTGGCATCGCGGGATGTAGTGTCTCGCCGCATGACCGAACATATGCGTAAAGGTAAGGGCGTCGATAGCCCCTATGGCCCGCATTTATGGCTCGATATCACCCTGCTTGGGCGCAAACATATCGAAACCAACCTGCGTGAAGTGCAAGAAATTTGTGAGAACTTCCTTGGGATCGACCCTGCAAAGGATTGGATACCCGTGCGTCCGACTCAGCATTACTCCATGGGTGGCATTCGCACCAAAGCAACCGGTGAAAGTCCGCAGCTTAAGGGCTTATTCAGTGTGGGCGAAGCCGCCTGTTGGGATATGCATGGCTTTAACCGCTTGGGCGGTAACTCGCTCGCCGAAACCGTAGTGGGCGGTATGATTATTGGTAAATATGTCGCTGATTTTTGTGAGAATAATAGCCTTGAAATCAATACCCAGCTTGCCGAAAAATTTATGCGGCAAGTACAGACTGAGATCGACACCTTAGTCGATGGCGATGGTCAAGAAAACCCCTTCGAACTTAAGCACGCAATGCAGCGAATTATGATGGATTACGTGGGGATTTTCCGTAACGGCCCAGAGCTTGATAAAGCGGTGACAGAGCTGAAAGCCCTGCTTGAACGTTCACGCAAACTCGGCATTAAGTGTAAAAAACGCCACGCCAATCCTGAGCTGGTGGAGGCATTGAGGGTGAAGCGCATGCTCAAGGTAGCGCTGACCGTTGCTTGCGGCGCTGCCGCTCGCACCGAAAGCCGCGGTGCCCATGCCCGTGAAGATTATCCACAGCGTAATGACCGCGATTGGCTTAATCGCACCCTCGCCAGTTGGCCTGATGCCAATGCGTTGGAACCCGTGTTGAGCTACGAGCCGCTAGATGTGATGAAGATGGAACTGCCACCGGGATACCGGGGTTATGGTATCGACAATGCGATTGCTCACCCCGATACCGCTAAACGTGAGCAACAAATTGCTGAAATTTTGGCTGTGCTCGGGGAGGATGCCGATCGCTATCAACGCCAAGCGGCGCTGATGCCTTTCGAGCTGCCGCCCAGCCTGCAAGCTAAAAATGAACGTTTAAGTGATACCTTACAAAAACCCTCTGCCAATGCGTTAGGAGAAAAATCATAATGACCCAAGGTCGCCAGTTAACCTTTAATATTTTTCGTTATGATCCACAGGAGCCAAACGATAAGCCGAAAATGGTGCGTTACCAGCTCACCGAAACGCCGGGGATGACAGTATTTATTGCCCTCAATAAGCTGAGAGAAGAGCAAGATACGTCGTTGCAGTTTGACTTTGTCTGTAGGGCAGGGATTTGTGGCAGTTGTGCCATGGTGATCAATGGTTTTCCGACATTAGCTTGCCGCACCTTAACCGCCAAATATCCCAAGGGCGAGATTACCCTGATGCCGTTACCTGGCTTTGAATTGATCGGTGATTTATCGGTTAACACAGGTAAATTTATGCGTGAACTCGCTGAGCGGTTAAAGCTATGGTTACATCCTAAGGCGAATGATATCAGCATCCATCGCCTCGAAGATCCTATGGCTCCTGAAGAAGCTGCTCGCCTGTATGAGTTGGAGCGCTGCGTCGAGTGTGGCGTTTGCGTATCAGCCTGCGCGACCAAGCAAATGCGCGAGACCTTTGTCGGTGCAGTTGGCATGATGAAAATTGCCCGCTTTGAACTCGATAGCCGTGATGCCCGCACTGCGGAGGATTTTTACCATGTGATCGGTAATCAGGATGGTGTGTTTGGGTGCATGACCTTGCTCGGCTGCCAAGACAACTGTCCGAAGGATTTACCCCATATGCAACAGATTGCTTATCTACGCCGAAAAATGGCGATGACGTTGGTTTAGCTTTATTTACGCAGTTGATTTAAAAATAGAAAGCGCCAAATTTGGCGCTTTCTTGTTGGTGATGCTAGCAAGCATAACTCTTATGGATCTCGACTTTCTCTACTAACTGCTCGGAGGTGGCGACAAAGGTATTAAAGTGTGGGCTTGCCATATGCGCATCCAGTGCTGCTTGGGATTGCCACACTTCATACATCCAAAACTGATTAGTATTATCTAAAGAATGATGCAGCGTATACTCCAAACAGCCTGCCTCGGTGTGGGTGTCACTTACCAGTTGTTTGAGGACTTTAAAGAGTGAATCACTCTGGCCTGAATGCGCTTGGATTTGCGCAAAAACCGTGATTTTCATTGGCTAAATCCCTCAAGCACAATTTTACCAATCGCTTTGCCCGACTCAATTTGTGCATGGGCCTTTAGCAAGTTTTGCGCATTAATCGTGCCGTAATGCTCACCAAAGGTGCTTTTTACTTTGCCGGTATCGATAAGCTCTGCAATGCGATTGAGTAGATGGTGCTGGGCAATCATATCCTCGGTTTGATACAGGCTGCGGGTAAACATCAGCTCCCAATGCAGCGACAGGCTTTTACGCTTAAGCTTCATCACATCTAACGGGGCTACCGGATCATCAATCAGTGCCAGTTTTCCTTGTGGTTTGAGCACTTTTACAATTTCGTCAAAGTGCTTATCGGTTTGAGTCAGGCTAATCACATGGGTGACATCGGCAATATCTAGCTTAGCCAGCTCTTCCGAGAGGGGTTTATTGTGATTAATCACTGCATCGGCACCTAAGGTTTGCACCCAAGTTGCTGATTCTGGCCGTGATGCGGTGCCGATAACTTCTGCTCCAGTCAATTTGACCGCCAGTTGAGTGATAATCGAACCCACACCACCTGCGGCACCGATAATTAAAATACGTGCATCCGTGGCGGAGCCATCTTGTGGTAGACCTAAACGGTCAAACAGCAATTCCCAAGCCGTGATACTGGTTAAGGGTAAGGCTGCCGCCTGTGCGTTGCTTAAGGTTTGCGGTTTATGGCCGACAATGCGCTCATCCACTAACTGATATTCGGCATAACTACCACTGCGGCTAATATCGCCGGCATACCAAACTTCATCGCCTACCTTAAATAGGCTGACTTTGTCCCCGATAGCTTTTACAACGCCAACGGCATCCCAACCGAGGATTTTATACTCCCCAGCAGGCGCTGAGCTTGATGCGCGGATCTTGGTATCGACGGGGTTAACCGATATGGCCTTAACCTCGACTAACAAATCAAAACCCGTTGGAGTTGGTTTGGCTAATGTTATGTTTTCTAATGCATTATGCGCATCGACTGCGCCTGCTGTTTGGTAACCTACGGCTCTCATAATCATTCCTCACTGGCGACTCATGTCTGTCACTTGTCATTGAGCACCATTGTGTGAAATATTAACCTTTAGATAAACGGGGTAAAGTTTGTAATTTTTTCAAAGGAAATTTGATAATCATGTTGCTTAATGATCTCGCCTTATTTGTTCGCGTTGCCGATTGCGGCAGTATTTCGGCCGCAGCGGCCGAAATGGACCTCTCTGCTGCTTCAGCGAGCGCAGCGATTAAACGTCTTGAAAAACAGCTTGATACGAGTTTGTTTGTGCGCACGACTCGCAGCCTTAGATTAACCGCTCAAGGGGAGCGTTACCTGATCCATTGCCGCCGCGCCTTAAGTGATCTCGCCCTTGGAGAGCAGGCGATTGCCAGCGATAAAGGTAAGGTCTCTGGCACCTTAAGCCTGTCGGTTTCATCTGACTTTGGGCGAAACTTATTTGTCCCTTGGCTCGATGACTTTCTCTTGGATTTTCCACAGCTGCAAGTGCGTCTGCATTTGGGCGACAATATCAGCAGTTTTTACCACGATAAAATTGATGTGGCGGTGCGTTATGGTAAGCCGCAGGATTCTAATCAAGTTGCCTTTCCAATTTGCAGTGCCGACAGAGTGTTATGTGCATCGCCGGACTATCTTGCCAAATTTGGTCAACCCGAAACCTTAGAGCAGCTAACACAACATAATTGCTTGTTTTATAAGTTAGATGAGAGAACTCACGATCAATGGCAATTTGAGCGTGATGGCCAGGAATGTAAAGTCCGCGTCACGGGGAATCGTAGTGCCAATGATGCTGAAATTGCGCGCCGCTGGGCGGTAGCAGGAAAGGGGTTAGTGTTTAAGTCGAGCTTAGATTTGGCAGAGGATATTATGGCTGGGCGTTTAGTGCCCTTGTTACCAGAATATCGCGGCGAGTCGGTCAATTTATACTTAGTGTGCCCAGGACGCGAACATGTCACACCCGTGGTGTTACTGCTTCGCGAAATGTTACGTCGCCGTTGTAAAGAATTGCAAACTCAACTGGCTGCTCATCATATTATCCCAAACTACCGTTAAGCTATTTGCATTATGGTGGCATATGTAAATAATCGCACTGCATGTTGTTATTTATTGTTTTTAATCTGTTTTTAAATTGTGTTTTATGGCGGTTTTTTCTGTTATGAATTGTGTTGTTTATGTTTAATGTCGCTAATTTTTTCTGATCTAACTCATATTTATTTTAATTGCATATGAGTTGTCGCTGGCTTGAGTTGAAAAGCATTTTTTTTCGTGCGTATGATGCGATTAATGTATCGTTTTGTATCTTTAACTGTGGGTCACAGTGGAGATTATTTATAGTATGACGTATTGACTGAAAATGTTAACTAAATTAGCCACAACAAATTACTCAAAAATACCGAAACATCTTTATCCCATAGTCGGTGGATTACTGGTGCTCGGAATATTATGGTTGAGCTTATCGCTAAGTGTTTCTGCTAAAAATGAAATTTATTATTTTGAAAAGAATGATTTTTTAATGGCTTCGACACTTGTGGCGCAGAGTGAGTTTGTGGGCCATAAATCGACAATCGTACTGAATGAATATAGCGTTACACTTTGGAATTGGTTTTGTGAAACTAATTTTGAAAGCATATTTATTGGACTGTCATTTTTTGTTTTATTTAGTGTTATTTATTTCATTTCTGCTATTTTTCTGCGTAGTTACATTCTTAATTTGGAACATTGTTATTCCATTTTACTTAATTGGATAAAGTCTATTCAAGCAAGTACATCCTAGCGCTATATAGAGCGCATCCTAACTATCAATATTTTCATCAAAATATAAATCAAGGTTTTATTATGCAACCAACGAATAATCAATATTATTCGTCGATTTCTCGTCGACGAAATAAATGGTCTGTGTTTTTCTGCTTGCAGGTGATGCTGGCGAGTTTTTCATTTGTCGGCCAAGTATTGGCTGTCAATGAATTTGAGTTAGCCACGGATGCACAAGCTGCAAAATGGTCTGGCTACGTTAATGTTGGGTTTACCCGAAACATTTATGACTCGGATAGTTATTACGCCTATCAAGCCTATAACATCGATAGCCGGATCGATTACAAGGCAAATTGGGGCAATGTGCTGTTTACCCTTGGGGGCGAAAAGCAAACATTGCATGGCAAAGAGTCCAGTTTTTATGACCCTTTGCTGGAATACCGTACACCACTGTATGCCTTAAGCGATACCGTCTCATTCAAAGGCAGTTTAGGTGTGTATTTGCCCGCAGAGCGCGAATCAAAATTGGATAGGTTGCAATATGCACCGCGTATTGCTGCGTACTTATTTTGGAGCCCGCTAGATAACCTAAGTTTTTATTTTTCACCGCGCTATCGCTACAACGCTTACCAATACAAAACCGCTGGTGAGCGCGTGTTAGTTGAACAGCAACTCGATGGATTACTCGATGCTTATTGGCAAATTACGGCTAATTGGTATTTGGACGTGAGTGGTCGTTATCGAGTCTCCAAAAACTATTACGGTCGCCGACTCGACGATCAATTTACCTTCGCCCAAGAACTCGGTTGGTCGTTTAAGCCTGACTGGGTGTTGGCTGTTGGTCATAACAATAGTGGTCGTTTCTATAACCCAGAAGTGGGGACATCTCAGGGATTTGAGATTTATGACAAAAAGAGTTCAACCTTTTATTTGTCAGTTACTAAATATCTATAAAAACAGTAGTTAAGAGGAATCTATGAAGAAGTCCATGGTATGTCTGGCGATAACCAGCGCACTGACCCTTGTGGGGTGTGGTGCCGGTGATGAGCCTTATAAAGAACTCCCCAAAGATGAAAAGCAAGTCACCACTGCCGACATCGATAAAGCCACTGAGCGGCAATATCTCTACATTCGCAGCGTGGGTAAGGCTCCGCGTTATGCCGCCGAGGTGCGAGGTTTTACCCAAGGTGATCCTAAGTTGGTAACCTTGCATAAAACAGAGAATGGTATCCAAGTACGTCAAATTGACCGAGATAATATCGGATTAGGCCATGACAGCCGTTATCCTAATGAATATAACCAAGCGCCAGTGTTAACCATTCCTGGTGAATATATCGACTTTAAATGTACCGAAGATAAATGGCGTGAGTGTATTAACGTAGAGCAAGTTAACACCGATGCTAATTTAACATGGCAGGATAAGCGCTACTTTGTCCCCGATTTTGCCAAAGCTAAAATTGCCGAGTTGGGCATTAATGACATATTTACCTTTGGTGAATGTGTGACTGAAACAGAGGCCCCGCGTCTAGTGAATACTCAAGGCCAAAAAGGCTATGAGATGGATTTAGCTAAGGGCGTGGTTAACTTTGAAATTGAGCATACCTATCAGGCTTCACCAAGTTGCTTTAACCAATTTTACGGTGGCAACCTCGACAATCTATCCTTTACGACCACTGAGTTTATTTCGATTGTGGCGGTGGATCAGTTAGCCAGTAAAGACTATCAAGCGATTCCCTATGCCGAAAATGAAAAGGGCGCATTTGGTTTCTTTACTTCCTCACATACTTATCGTGATGCGACTGATTCAGAGGGCGTTGACGGGTATGTGCGTACCTACATGAATCGCTTCAATCCGGCCAAATCGGAACTGACTTATTACCTGAGTAATAATTTCTACGACGCGAAAAATAAACCCTTTTTGGATGCTGCTATCGAGTCCGTGACGGCAATTAACATTCAAAACAAGTTGTATAAAACGGGTTTTCCACAGATAAAACTTGAGCAAGCCCACGATAAACGCCATGGCGATCTGCGCTATAGCAACATCACTTTATTTGATGAACCGCTGGATAATGGTTTGGCGGGTTATGGCCCATCCGCGGCAAACCCGCTTACAGGCGAAATTGTGAGTGCGCGAGTCAATCAATACAGCTCGAATCTAAAACAAGGCGCAGTACGTTACTATCGCCAAGTGCGTTTAGATTATAACAGAGGCAAATTGGACGCGAATTCAGTCACATCGTTAACGGGCGAGCCTTATGTGTCGAATCTAAACAAGCCAGATGTCAGCGTTGATACTGTGCCAGTTGAGGCGGCGGCATTTGAACAACCGACTCAGCAGCTTATTGCAGCACCCAAATCAATGTTATTAACGCCTAAGGATAATAGTCTCGATGCTTTGGCGGATTTTGATGAAAAAACACAAGCGTTTTGGTCTGAAAATTCAATGATGCATGTGGATACCGTGTTTGCTACAGGTGGTAGTAATCGTGAATTACCTCGCGGTATCAAAGGTCATGAAATTGATTGGAAAAAAGCCGAAATGTGGGTTGATGGCAAAGTGGGCGGTAAATTAGCGGCATTTGAAGATTTGCCGATAAGTTTACAAGACTCATTAACTACAGCCCTTGCTGCACAAGCATTTGCCGGCACCTTGACCCATGAATTAGGGCATACCTTTGGCTTAAGACATAACTTTGCTGGGAGTCGCGACCACGACAATACCTTTAACCAAGCACAACTGACGGAGTTAAAAGCCGCCTTTAGCGATGCAGGTTACCCAGATATTACTGTTAATGCCGAGTTTTCGAGCCAAATGGACTACAACGTGAATCGGTTTGCAACCACGTTTGAACCCTATGACTTAGCGGCGTTACGTTTTGGCTATGCCCGCGAAGTGGAAACAAAGGCTAACGAATTTGTATCGCTCAAAGCGGAAGATGCTAAGCGTCGCGACGAACTTGCCAAAGGCATTGTTAACGGGGATACCCGATTTGGCGCACTTTATAATATTGAGCAAAACAATAGCCTACGTCAGTATTCTTATTGCACAGATGAACATGTGTCCCTTAACAGCAACTGTAATCGTGGTGATGCGGGTAAAAACTTAGATGATATTAACCAGTTCTATATCGATAAGTATTTTGATAGCTACGAGACCATGAACCTACGCCATAATCGTCAATCTTTGTTTGAGGATCATAGTCTAAGTTACACCATTAATCGTAAAGTTCAGTTTGATGAGATACGTCAATTCATTGAAGATGTGAGCTTTTTAGAGCAATTATTTGGTCTATCAGAAAACTTTTTTGCAGGTGAGTGCGACCGACTGGCTGCGGCAGGTAGCGAGGCTTGGTATTGTGCGAATCAGCGGGCAATGAATCAGTCGGCCGATTTCTTCCTTAAGCTAGTGGGAGAAAACGACGCCACATTGGACGTCACATACAAACAAGCTGATGGCAGCGTAGCGTTAAGACAGCAGTACAATTTTGCTAAGGTACTTGAGCAATATCGTTTTAAAAGCGGCGATATGAAGGCGCAATTTGAGCCGGGTGAGGTGATCAGTCAGTTCTCTGATTCCCCAGAAGCCTTGAAAGAGTTGATCATTAAATCGCAAATAAATCCTCAATTTCAGGATTTATTAACGGCTGATGTTAGCTTTTCGGGCCGCTTACTCAATGGTATTAAAACGCCTGCATCCTCACCTAACCATCCGTATGTGAATGAGCGCGACGTGTTAGGTGTATGGCCTGATAAATTGTTAGCCGTGCGAGCCTTAGTATCACGTACAACGCCCCGCAGCACATCGAGTCGTGGTTACAAAGCATTGGTTGATTTACCGAATGTGGGTCCAGTGTTCCAAGATATGTTGTGTAAGATGACCATGGGTGAAGGCCCTGGGCTGACTCGTGGTAATGCACCGCTCTTTACCGAAAGCTGTGGCGTGAGTGGTAAGCTCGATAGCTATCTGCCTTATTACACTGATTTTGCCCAACAAAGTATTGAGCCATTACCTAATTACGATCGTTCAGTTTCACGTTACTTCCAATTTGATACTGTTAACGGCCAACCAAAAGGTAAGAGCAATTTACTGCAGATGATATTACGGCAAGTGGTACTTGCATCGGTTGACAGTGATTATCAAGGCGAGCAAAAAGCCAGAGTATGGCGTGAATACGTCGGTATTCATCTAGCCGGCCCTGCATTAGCCACACAAGCGGAAGTGACAGTAAATGGCCGTGTGTATGCTGCGACCGCAGAAAACACTTTAGCATTGGCGCTGATCAACCGAATTAAAGAAATGGAAACCTTTAAGGCGCAGGTCGGCGAGGCCACGCTTGCCATCAAGTTAAACAACGGTACAGTAGGTGAGATAATTGATGGGCAACTAAGCCGAGATCAGTTAGTTCTCAGTTATTTGCCTGTGCTTGATTAAGTCACTTGAATCGAGTGAGCCGCACCCGCGGCTTTGCAATCCATCACCATGTGTAAAACGTAAAAAAAGGCCGCTCAGTGAGCGGCCTTATTATTCATACAATCTTATATGGCTTAAGACTTTGCGCGTTTCATCGCGGTGAAGAATTCTTCGTTAGTCTTAGTCATCGCCAGCTTATCAATGAGGAATTCCATTGCACTGACTTCATCCATTGGATTGAGGATCTTACGCAGGATCCACATTTTTTGCAGTTCGTCAGGATTTGTCAGCTTCTCTTCACGACGAGTACCGCTGCGGTTAAAGTCAATCGCAGGGAAGACGCGTTTTTCAGCGGCTTTACGTGACAGATGCAGCTCTTGGTTACCAGTACCTTTAAACTCTTCGTAAATCACTTCGTCCATCTTAGAACCGGTATCGACTAACGCAGTAGCGATAATGGTTAAGCTGCCGCCGTGTTCGATGTTACGTGCTGCACCGAAGAAGCGTTTTGGACGGTGCAGGGCGTTTGCATCCACACCACCGGTTAACACTTTGCCTGATGAAGGGATAACAGTGTTGTAAGCACGCGCTAAACGGGTGATAGAGTCGAGCAGAATCACCACGTCTTTTTTGTGTTCGACTAAACGCTTAGCCTTTTCAATAACCATTTCAGCCACTTGTACGTGACGGCTTGCTGGTTCGTCGAAGGTAGATGCAATAACTTCACCTTTAACGAGGCGTTGCATCTCGGTTACTTCTTCTGGGCGTTCATCGATCAGCAGAACCATCAATACCACTTCAGGGTTGTTGTAGGTAATGGATTGCGCAATGTTTTGCAGTAATAGCGTTTTACCCGCTTTTGGTGGCGCAACGATCAGACCACGTTGACCTTTACCGATAGGTGAGCATAAATCCAGAATACGGGCAGTGATGTCTTCAGTTGAGCCATTACCACGCTCCATACGCATACGTTCTTCTGCGTGGAGTGGCGTTAAGTTTTCAAAGAGGATTTTATTGCGAGAGTTTTCAGGTTTATCAAAGTTAACTTCGTTAACTTTTAACAGGGCAAAATAACGTTCACCTTCTTTTGGTGGACGAATCTTACCAAAAATGGTGTCACCCGTTCGCATGTTGAAACGGCGAATTTGGCTTGGTGACACGTAAATATCATCAGGGCCAGCTAAGTAAGATCCATCTGCACTTCGTAAGAAACCGAATCCGTCTTGGAGTATCTCTAATACGCCGCCACCGAAAATGTCTTCGCCACTTTTGGCGTGGGCTTTAAGGATGGAGAAAATAATGTCCTGCTTGCGAGCACGGGCCATATTTTCGAGTTTCATGTTTTCGGCTAGCGAAACTAGGTCGGATATCGGCGTGTCTTTTAATTCAGTTAAGTTCATGTTGGGGATCTTGTGTTACGCGACAAAGCTTACCGCGATCAATCAGTAAAGTTTGTGATTCAGGATAGTGATTGACGAGCGAGAAGTGGTTTAGTTAGAAAGAATCTGGTTATTAAAGTAGCACTAACAAAGCGGGGCGTCCAGAAATTTAGGGGCATTCCGGCACAATTTAATTTCAGCTTGTGCCGGAGGTCACTCATAACGACAACAAATTAGATTTGTGCGTCGATAAACTCTTTTAACTGAGTTTTAGAGAGCGCGCCAACTTTGGTCGCTGCCAATTCACCGTTTTTGAATAACAGCAATGTTGGAATGCCGCGAACGCCGTATTTCGCTGGAGAAACGTTGTTCTGGTCAACGTTTAATTTAGCGATAGTTACGCGACCGGCATACTCTTCGGCAACGTCGTCAAGGATTGGCGCGATCATTTTACATGGACCACACCATTCAGCCCAAAAGTCTACCAATACTGGTAAATCGGCCTTTAATACGTCGTTTTCGAAGCTGTCGTCGCTCAGGTATATAATTTTATCGCTCATGATGTTCTCCAGTTTGGTTGCCATTGCTGGTTTGTTAATGGCTTACCATGTATATTGGGGCTGAAAAATAGCTTTTCAAGTTACCTTTTACAATGTGGCTATTTCAAACGATCGAGTATCTTATTGCAACCCCAAATGGTATGCTTGCGCTATGAGCCAAACACATTTATCAAATCAAAAATTTGCCGACTTACCTCTGCATCCTGAGGTTAAACAGGCCCTTGCCGAGAACGGCTTTGAATTTTGTACGCCGATTCAGGCGTTATCATTACCCGTATTACTTCAATCAAAAGATATCGCTGGCCAAGCTCAGACGGGCACTGGCAAGACAATGGCGTTTTTGGTTGCTACATTTAACCATTTATTGTCGACCCCTGTTCCTGAAGGACGTCAATTAAATCAACCGCGTGCCATTATCATGGCGCCCACCCGTGAATTAGCCATTCAAATTGCTAAGGACGCGATTTTACTCGCGAAACATACTCGCTTAAAGGTGGGGATTGTTTACGGTGGTGAGAGTTATGACGTCCAACGTAAAGTGCTCGACCAAGGTGTTGACATCTTAATCGGTACAACCGGACGGATTATCGATTATGTGCGTCAGGGCATTATTAGCTTAAATGCGATTCAAGCCGTGGTGTTAGATGAAGCCGATCGTATGTTCGACCTCGGTTTTATCAAGGATATTCGTTTCTTATTCCGACGCATGCCTAATGCCGATCAGCGCCTGAACATGTTGTTTTCAGCGACGCTTTCAATGAAGGTGCAAGAGTTGGCTTATGATCATATGAATGATCCGGTGAAAGTCGAAATTGCCCCCGAAGAAAAAACCTCAAAGAATATCAAAGAAGAAATTTTCTATCCTTCCCAAGAAGATAAGATGCGTTTATTGCTAACGCTGATTGAAGAAGATTGGCCTGAGAAAGCCATTGTTTTTTCAAACACTAAGCATAGCTGCGAGAACTTATGGGCTTGGCTTGAGGGTGATGGTCACCGTGTGGGTTTGCTCACTGGGGATGTGCCACAGAAGAAACGTATTCGAATCCTAGAGCAATTTACGCAAGGTCAATTAGATATCTTGGTTGCGACTGACGTGGCTGCACGCGGCCTGCATATCTCCGATGTTTCCCATGTTTACAATTATGATTTACCTGATGATTGTGAAGATTACGTCCACCGTATTGGTCGTACTGGGCGAGCGGGTAACAAAGGGGTATCAGTTAGTTTTGCCTGTGAAGAATACGCACTAAACTTGCCAGCAATTGAGACTTATATTAATCACTCAATCCCAGTGAGTAATTATGACCGCGATGCGTTACTGGATGATATTCCACAGCCAGCTAAGATTCATCGCAAACATCCAGCGGGAGCTCGTAATTTACGTGAGCGCTCTGGGGTGAGTCGTACTCAAGGTGCACATCGTAGTGGTGGTCGTCCACCTCGCCATGACAGGACGCGTAGACAGCCGTAAATGCCAACACCCGCTTATGCTGCCATTACTTTAGGCTCTAACAGTTTTAATATGCTGATCGCTAAAACAAAAGGTGGTCAGCCACATATTATTGCTAAGTACAAACGTAAAGTAAGGTTAGCCGAAGGGATTGGCGAAGACGGCTATTTATCACAGGAAGTGATGCAACGAGGTTTAGATTGCCTCGCCATGTTTGCCCAAATGTTAGCACTGCATAAAGTCCATCCTAATCATGTTGCTGTGATTGCCACAGCAACACTGCGTACTATCAATAACGCCGACGAGTTTAACCAGAGGGCAATTCCCCTTCTCGGTCACCCGATTGAGATTATTTCGGGCATGCGTGAAGCTGAGCTGATTTATCAAGGTATGGTGGCAACAACCTGTGGCCAAGGTCGACGCTTAGTGATTGATATTGGTGGAGCAAGTACCGAATTTATTATCGGGGATGGTCATCAGGTTCAGTTTAAGACTAGCTTGCCTATGGGCAGCGTGACCTTTAACCGCCGTTTCTTCAACAACGCGCCGTTGCAAGAGCTCGATTTTGACGATGCTAAACAGGAAGTGCTAGCAGTCTTAGGTGAACATAGGCAAAGGCTAAAAGACTTAGGATGGCACTGTGTAGTGGGGGCTTCTGGCGCAGTGCAATCTGTGGTCGAAGTGTTAATGCACCGTAAGCAGTCTGAAATCATCACTTTAGCTGTGCTGACACAGCTGAAAGCGGAAATCCTCGCCGAGGAAGATGTGAGTCTTGAGGGGATTATCGGCTTAAGCGCCGAACGTGCGCCAACATTTGCCGCAGGGGTGGCGATTTTACTTGCGCTCTTTGAACTCTTAGGAATTGAGCAGTTGGCGCTATCAGGTGGAGCATTGCGTGAGGGGGTGTTAGTGATGCTGGCGCAGCGGATTTTAGAAGAAACGATTTAATACGATTGGTATAACCTCACAACTATTATTAAAAGACAAAGGCCGCCAAGTTTACACTTGGCGGCCTTTGTTATTATTCGGGTACGATTACTTTAAGATCTCGGCTAAATCTTTTTCGAGCGAAACGGTTGGACGCTCTACGATGCGGCCAATTTCTTTACCTTGTTGTTGCACGATAAAGGTAGGAATACGTTTGAATTCGTATTTTGCCGCCAGTCCTTCAGGGTCTTGCTTGCTGCGATCGACACCAATATAAGTCACTTTAATATTGGGGTTCGCCACTTCTTCGATAATGCGGATAAAACGTGGCGTTTCGCGATGACAGTCTGGGCACCAAGTACCAATAATCACGACGATTTCTGTTGGTTCTGTGACTTTTTTGAGTGGTGCTAAGGCGTCGGTATCGACTTGGTAGCTTTTGTAGCCCTCAGCAAACTCATTGAGATCTTTTACTAAATGTTGCGCTTCAACTACACCGGTTAAAATCACTTCTTGTTTCTCCTCGCTGCAGGTGGCAATCAAGCCCTGTTGTTGCTCTTCAAAGCCACAGCCGCCATTTGCTAGTACTTGGCAACTAAAAAATAACGCGGTCGTGGCGAGTAATGCTTTAACGTTATTGTGCATGATATGCCCTCAAAATCGAAGAAGAATAATGAATTTGCATTCAAGCACTAATTTACGTTTTGTAAAAGTTGTGAATGAATTTGCTGCAAGCCAGATCACGTATCGCTAATGTAAATCTGGCTATTACCCATAAAAAGATGTGATTAGTTTTGTGCTAATAGCTTGGCGAGGATAGGTTTATTAGCATCAGGGAAGTCATAATGGGTGAGCTCGTGCTTATCGACCCAGACGATTTGTTGTCCTTCAAGCCCTTGCGCCTCGCCCGTAAAGTCACTCACAGTGTGAATATCGAGTAGTACCTGTTTATCTGGGTAGTCGTAGCTTAACGCCATAAAAGGTTCGCTCGAATGGACGTTAAGCGCCACTTCTTCTTTTAACTCACGAATTAAGGCTTGGGTAACGGTTTCGTTTTGCTCCACTTTTCCACCGGGAAATTCCCATTTGCCGCCTTGATGTAAATGCTCTGGGCGCTTGGCGAGTAGGATTTGTCCGTCAGTATTAAGAATAATGCCCACGGCAACATGAATACGTTTTGTCATAAATTTCTACTTATCACTGTATGAACAACAATCCGAGACTCGTCGGTTCTGGTCGTTGGTAAATAAACTGAGTTGTTGTATGAGGCTTATTCTTTAAAGAAGCTTTCTTCGTCGTAACCAAGTTCGTCTAAAGCGTCGACATCAAACTCAGATTTGACTGGAATGGCGTGTTTCTCCGATGCCCAATCACCGAGATCGATCATCTTACAGCGCTCACTGCAAAAAGGTTTGAACTCTGACTGAGGGCTCCATTGTACTGGAGTTTTACAAATTGGGCAGTTGACGGTTAACGGCATAATGGGGATCTCTTGATTTACTGCTGAATAACGAATAACGAATAACGAATAACGAATAACGAATAACGAATAACGGTTATCAATGGCTTTAGTGTAAAGGCTTCACGCGCAGGTCGCTAGTAAGAATTCGATGCTACGGTCTGAGTGGCGTTGTTGATCGAATTGTACAAAATGAATGGCATAACGATTTTTATGGCCACTGATCGTGGGATAACAACCGTGGGAAGCATCGACTTTGACTCTAACTAATGACAGGGCTTGAGTGCTATCCCCTTGATAAAAACCGGCATGAGCGGTGGCATTATCGAAATCAGCGGTACTGCGGGTAAGTTGAAGCAAAAGCGTGATGGGTGTGAGTAGGGGATCGAAATGACTTATCCAAGCTTGATAATCCTGTCGTCTTTCTTCCCAGGGTTTGGCGAGCCAAAAATGCAGTTGGGGAAGGTCGAAGTTACAGCAGGCACCTGGCATACCAAAGCGTTGCCTGAGAGCAGATAAGAATCTGTCTTGCTTTAGCTGGCTCCCACAGCGTTCGGGACGTTGTAATGGTTCTCTGGCTTGGGTTAAGGCTTGAATATAAAAGCGGATTTGTTCGCTATCGACATGCTCGAGTTCTTGCCATTTGCTCAGTTGCAGTAGATTTCGCTCGATATCTTTGAGGACCTCATTGCGGTAGTCGCAGCGCTCCGAGAGCTCGCACAGGGAAAACAGAGGGTAGAAACATCTATGCTGGTGGTCGTGATTTAGGTTATTACAGAGCTGCTTGTTGAGGTATTCGAGCCGCAAGTAGCTGCGGATCTTCTCATTTAAAGGCTGTTCATAAACTAAGTCAGTCATGGGCGTTGTGATTACCAGATAATTGTAAATAGCGCTGATGCAATGCTTGCACCTTTTGTTTTAGCGTTGATATCTCTCCCTGATTATCAATAATGTCATCGGCTCTAGCGAGTTTTTCACTGCGGCTACACTGGCTCTCAATGATGTTATTTACTTGAGTTGCATCGACATTGTCCCGCTTTACGGTACGGCTTATTTGTAACTCTGGCGAAATATCCACCACTAAAGTCCGATTGACTAACCTATCTAACCCGTTCTCAAATAGCAAGGGTACAACCATAATTACATAGTCTGAGGTGGCATTTTTGACTTGCAAAAGCATTTCTTGGCGGATCATAGGGTGCAGCAGTTGATTTAACCACTGACGCGCTTGTTCATCGCTAAACACTCGCTGCCTAAGTTTTGCGCGGTCAAGCTCGCCCGAGGCCGTTAAGATTTCTGTCCCAAAATGGTCAATAATGGCGTGTAATCCGTAGGTGCCTGGTGCGACGACTTCTCGGGCAACGACATCGGCATCGACTAGGCAAACACCTTCTGCCGCAAACAGATTCGCCACGGTCGTTTTACCACTGCCAATCCCGCCCGTTAAACCGACAACAAATTTGGACATAAAACTCTCTTAAAAGTGATGAAGGACGCTACGCTGCTAGGACCTAGAGCGGACTTCGTCCTGCTAGGGCGTCGCTGCGCTCCTTCTAGAACCTAGAACCTAAAGCCTAGAACCTATAAGGCCGAAGCCAGTTCTATAACGTACTTAAATACCAATCCACTATAGGTTGACCCCATATTAGGGCGATCCAACCTGCGGCGGCAATGTAAGGACCAAAGGGAATCGGATTTGCCAGTTGATTACGTTTGGTCACGATCAGCGTGATGCCTACGAGGGCACCCACTAAGGATGAAAGTAAAATCACCAGTGGCAACATTTGCCAACCAAGCCAAGCACCAAATACGGCAAGTAGCTTAAAGTCACCATAGCCCATGCCTTCTTTACCGGTTAACAGCTTAAATAGCCAAAAAATCGACCATAAACTTAAATAGCCTACTGCGGCACCAATAATCGCATCGGTTGGGTTGGTAAAGGTATGGTTGAGGTTTATGAGTAGTCCTAACCATAGCAGGGGAAGGGTCATTTGATCGGGAAGCAGCATTTCATCCAGATCGATTCCGGTGAGCGCAATCAACACAAAAGTGAGTATTGCAGCAAATATAAATTGCCCGCTGGGGCCAAAATGCCAGGCGAGTGTTGCAACGAGTAACCCTGTTATTAGCTCAATAATCGGATAGCGTGAGGAAATGGGGGCATGACAGGCAGCGCATTTTCCCCTCAACATTAACCAACCTAAAATGGGTAAATTATGCCAAGGCTTGATGGCGGTTTTACATTTAGGGCAGGCAGAGCCAGGTACCACAAGATTGTATTTGGGAGGATAGTGATCGATCGGTTTATTGAGCTTTTCTATTCCTACTTGCTTAACAATATCTGCATGATATTCCTGCAGATATTGATTGCATTCCTGTTGCCATTCGCGCTTCATCATCACCGGAAAGCGGTGAATCACCACATTTAAAAAGCTGCCAATGGTGGCGGCAAACACAAAACTTAAGCAGATAAAAAGCCATGGTGCTTGGTCAAAAGTGTGACCCAATAAAGTGAAAAATTCAGTCATTATTCTTACTTAATTATATTGTTCAATGTAAAACGGATTTTAGGCCTCTAGGACGCTTCGCTGCTCTAGAACCTAGAATCCATAAGGGCGTAGCCCGTTTTGCTTTTTCTGGCTGCTGCGGTTTTTGCAACGTTCTAGCCACCAACCACTTTACCCATTTGGAAGATAGGTAAATACATAGCGACAATAAGACCACCAACAACAGTGCCAATGACCACCATCATGATAGGTTCAATTAGGCTGGATAAACCATCGACAGCGTCGTCTACTTGCATCTCATAGATATTGGCCACTTTATTAAGCATATTATCAAGAGAGCCTGATTCTTCGCCAATCATCACCATTTGGATCAGCATATCGGGGAACAGCCCTGTGGTTCGCATTGCCACGTTCATTTGCATCCCGGCCATCACTTCTTGGCGGATTTTTAAAATGGCTTTACGGTATACCGCATTTCCCGATGCTCCGGCAGCGGATTCTAAACCGTCGATTAAGGGGACACCAGCGGCAAAGGTGGTGGCTAAGGTACGGGCAAAACGCGCCATAGCGCCTTTGTGTAGAATGGGACCAATAGCTGGAATTTTTAAGATGACTTCGTCAACTCTGTCTCTCACGATTTGCGAGTTCCTATGAGCCCTCACAAATAAAAATACGCCAGCCACTATGGCACCCAAAAAGATATACCAAGAGGATTGTAGGCCGCGGGAGATATGCAAAACCAATTGGGTAAATGCAGGTAACTCGGCCCCAAAGCCCTTAAAAATATCTTCAAATTGTGGCACCACAAACAGTAATAATAGTGCCGTTACTAAAATAGCGACTATTACTACTGCTGCCGGATAAAACATGGCTTTTTTAATCTTAGATTTTAATGCTTCAGATTTTTCACGGTAGGTCGCAATACGATCAAACACTACATCGAGTGAGCCTGAATGTTCACCCGCCGCCACTAAATCGACATAAAGATCATCAAAATAACGTCGGTGGGGACGCAAAGCATCAGATAACGGAATACCTGACTGGATCTCCGATAGAATTGTCGCTAACAGCTCACGCATTTTTGCTTTTTCATGGCCGCGACCCAGTAGTTCAATGGTAGTCACTAATGGCACCCCAGCGGCAAGCATGGTGGCAATTTGCCGAGTCACCATAGCAATATCCATAGGGGTAATTTTGGCATCGCCTAATTTAAATAAGGCGGCCGATTGTTTGCGAACGGTTTTAGGATTTACCCCTTGAGATTTTAACTTGCTACGAACCTCTGCAGCAGAGGCCCCCCTCAGTTCGCCACTGGTTTTTTGGCCGTCGCGGTTAACACCTTTCCATTCAAAGGTATAAATTTTAGGTTGGCTTTTTTGCTCAATCTTTTTTGGGCGAGGCTTTTTTACTGTGGTTGCCGTAGCCATAAATTTTCCCTGTTGGTTGTAAAGCTAAGAAGGACGCTCGCATGCTCGCTCTAGAATCTAGAATCTAGAATCTAGAATCTAGAATCTAGAATCTAGAACCTAGAACCTAAAAGTTGCTATTAAAAACTGGTTACCCGATTCACTTCGGCAATACTGGTAACACCTTGGAGCACTTTTAGTAGTCCTGATTGCCGCAGATCGCGCATGCCTTGGGCCTTGGCTTGAGCAGCAATTTGCAATGAATTGCCCCCTTCCATAATAGTACGGGCAATTTCATCTGACATCTTCATCACTTCGTAAATACCTACCCGTCCTTTATAGCCGCCAGAGCAATGCTCACAACCCACGGGTTTATAGGTGGTAAATCCTTTAGCGATTTGCTCATCAGTAAAGCCTAAACGTTGTAGCTCATGTTCAGGTATTTGTTCGGATTGTTTGCATTCTGGGCACAGTCGCCGTGCAAGTCGCTGAGCAATAATAAGATTAACTGAGCTGGCAATATTATAGCCGGGTACGCCCATATTTATTAAACGAGTGAGTGTTTCTGCCGCCGAGTTAGTATGCAGGGTTGATAGAACCAAATGGCCTGTTTGGGCGGCTTTAATGGCAATTTCGGCGGTTTCAAGGTCACGGATTTCGCCGACCATCACCACATCGGGGTCTTGGCGCAAAAAGGAGCGCAGTGCCGAGGCGAAGGTTAAACCCGCTTTTAAATTAATATGGACTTGGTTTACCCCCTCAAGGTTAATTTCCACCGGATCTTCGGCGGTGGAAATATTACGCTCGGCGGTATTGAGGATATTTAAGCCTGTATAGAGCGAAACGGTTTTACCCGAACCTGTTGGGCCTGTCACTAATATCATGCCTTGGGGTTTGGCTAGCATCTCAAGGTAGAGCTTTTCTTGATCGGGTTCGTAGCCGAGTTTTTCGATACCGAGCTGTGCGGAAGAAGAATCCAAGATCCGCATTACAATTTTTTCGCCCCACAGAGTCGGCAGGGTACTTACCCGAAAGTCGATAGACTTAGTGCGGGATAGCTTCATTTTAATCCGGCCATCCTGGGGGACGCGACGCTCGGCAATATCCAGCTTTGACATTACCTTTAAGCGCGCTGAGAGTCGTCCGGCTAGGCTGATTGGCGGCTCTGAGACTTCATGCAAAATACCATCGATACGAAAACGGATACGATAGCGTTTTTCATAGGGCTCAAAATGTAAGTCTGAAGCGCCCTTACGAATAGCATCGGTTAGTATCTTATTGATATAAATGACGATAGGGGCATCGTCACTGGATTCACCAGCATTGTCTTCATTGCGTTTATCGGTATCGGTAATTTCGATACCCGCAAGTGCTGCTTCATCCATGCCGCTTAAATCAAGGCCAGTAATATCTTCTTCGAGTACCTTTTCAAGGGCCTTAGCGAGCTTATCTTCTTCCACCAAAATGGCTTCGGCATGCAACCCAGCACTAAATTGGAATTCCTCAAGGGCGGCAATATTGGTAGGATCTGAAGTGGCGATATAAAGGCGATTGCCGCGCTTAAATAGCGGTAAGCAGCGGTGTTTTTCAATCAGTTTTTTATTCAGAAACTCTTCGGGTATTGCGTTAACATCAAATTCGGCTAAATCCAACAGCGGGGTGCCATATTCCTCATAGCAAAGCTCGGCAATACTGCGGGCTGACACGAGCTTAGTTTGCACTAAGGTGGTGACTAAGGTTTGTTTGTTTTGGCGGGATTTGGTGATGGCACTCGCCATCTGCTCTTCATTAAGCAGACCTTTACGGATGAAAAGGGTGGATAATCCCAGGTGAAGGCCAGCGGATGGCATGAAAAACTCCTATCTCCATTAGTTTTTCCATCATAGCGGCAAAATGGTTATTTGTCATATATAAAAAAGCTCAAATAATCACAAAAAAATGAGTATCATCATAAGGATGCGAATTTATGTACAGCTTTCAAAAGTGGCTATATTTTACCATAAACTGTACTGTGGGTTAATGGTCGATAAATAACAATGCCTTATAATAAAGTCACTTCGATTTACTTGACTAGAACGCGTAAATAATCGGTGATTTGGTGATGCACTTTAACGCCAATGTCGGGGGATAAATACGTGATGGAATGCTCAATTAAGGAAACAGATATTGCAATCAATCCCAATTTTTAGCCGGATTTTCCTGCTCACTTTCTTCGCGCTATTTTTCCTTGGCTCGGTATTATCAGGTTATATCACAGGATATCTGGGGGTGGATAACGCTTACGATCTTAAACGAATCCTAGTAATTATATTTATCGTGTGTTCAGCGATTGGCCTTTTGTGGCGCTCGAGTATTCCAATAATCCTACCATCGCCTTTGACACTTTGGGTGGTGGTAAGCCTATTTATACTTGGTTTTATATCAACCATTTTTAGCCAGCATCCATTTTGGTCATTACTTGAATTAGCCAACTTTTTTTTGCTGCTCTGTTTGTTTTATATCTTAGGTGTACTCATAACTGACATTGGCAGAAATCTGACGCTGCAATATTTTTTTGGATTTGCGTTATTTTTCTCAATTTGTATTGCGGTTAAGTTTTTTTTGCTGCTGTTTTTTCATGCGCTCGATGCTAATCGGCCAGATGTGCATTCTTTAGTGGCAGGCTTTATGAATGTAAGGTTTTTCAATCAATTGCAAGTTATGCTGCTACCGTTGTTGTGTTTGTCTTTTTATATCGAACCACTTAAAAAATATAAACGGACAGCTATGTTGGCTTTTAGTGTGCAGTGGTTAATCCTGCTGCAATCAGAGGCTCGCGGCGCATTGTTGGCAATAGTTTTAGCGGCTGTTGTGGTGTATCGCTTTTTGCCCGCCAACTTAGGTCAAGCATTTATTCGCCCAATGCTGAAGGCTGTAGTTTTTGGCACGCTTTTATGGCTAGCGCTGATTATTATTATTCCACTGTTTATTTTTGATAGCCCAATTTGGCAATTAAGAACCAATAGCTCTGGCCGCATTGATATGTGGATTTATATTTTGCAGGCGATCCCTGAACGTATTGGCTTAGGTTACGGGCCAATGAGTTTTGCATGGGCAGAAGCAAGACCTTTACCTAATGCTCACTCACATAATGCCCTCATGCAGTTTTTATATGAGTTTGGTGTGGTTGCGTTTATCTTGCTGGCGAGTTGGTCGCTGATAATATTATGGTCAATATTAAAGCGGCTTACCTTATTAGGGGAAAAACCGAGTGAGCATTTAGCTAAAAACTCACAATGTAGCCTCGACACAGGCTCACATATAGGTATAGATACGGACACAACCGATATTGTGTTGGTATTTGCCCTGTGTGCAATATGGATATATGCCATGTTTGATGGGGTAATTGTAATGCCATTATCCCAAGCATTATTGGTGGCATTATTGGCACTTAATTGCCGCCACTATCAACTGCGAGTGATAGCATTACCTTGGAAAGTGGTATTAATGGCAGCCGTGATAACCTGTGGTGCACTATTAATCGCAAGCCTAGGTGATACCGCGCTAAATCAGCAAATGTATCCAAGATTATGGTTAACCGGGATAATTAATTGATAAAAATAAAAAAGCCCCGAAAAGGGGCTTTAGAAAGATTTGTGATATTAGCTGCCGATACCAGCGCCTTTTTGGCATAGAGAAAGATCACTACTGCTAGTCATTGTATATGTTACACCACCATTACCATCAAACGCGGCAGTAAGAGTACATTTTGGTTCTGTCCAAACCAAACTAACAGTAGCACCTTGAGCTGGTTCTGCTAATAAAGCGGTCATTTTTTTGTTTTTTGCTACTTCAGCTTGTATACCAGTACAGCCAACTCCCGTTGTATTACAGGTTTGAATTTTTTGGGCAAAGGCACTAATGCCTTTCATTGCAGCTCCGCCTTGGGCTGACGTGACATAGTCTTTATATGCTGGTAACGCCACAGCGGCCAAAATACCGATAATGGCTACTACAATCATTAATTCGATCAAGGTAAAACCCTGAGCTTGCTTGTTCATCTTGATACCTTTCATTTTTTGCTCCAAATATAATGCAAATTGTTGTTTATCGATTGTGTTCGTTTCGGCTGCTTATCTTGATTGCTTGACATGAATTGCTGGTTTTTTGGCTAGCGACAATTCACTTTGAGCTAATTTTGATAAGGAAGGCCGAAACGGCCATCTCGCCTAGGTAAAAGTTAGTACAAAGTTAAGTAAAATGAAACAACTTTTACGCATAAAGTATTAATTAAATGATTATTTTGTCTAAAAACTTGACGCTAAAACGTATTGCGTTCTAACAAATGTTTGACAATGTTAGTTAAGTTGACGCATTTAAAACAACGTCAAAACATCGGCGCACACTATACCTGTGTTTTGTTAGGTTATTTAGTGGGTTTATGCTGTAAAGGTTGGGAAGATAGAATCTAGGACGTTGCTGCGCAACTGCTAGGACGCAGGCAAGCTCGCCCTAGAAGCTAGAGCTGAAATGCATAAAGCTGGATCCCCGCGTCGATAACTGCTCCTGCGTTATTCTACCTCCTGCATCCATGCAGTCGTTCGCGAGGATGACGGCTTATGGGCTGCTACTAGAACCTAGTACCTAGAATCTATAAGGGCGCAGCCCGCTCTACTTTTCTAGCCTTTCAGTCGCATTGATAGGTCTAAGGCGCGGACATGCTTGGTGAGGGCGCCAACGGAAATATAATCCACCCCCGTTTTGGCAAATTCTGCCAAGGTGTCTAAGGTCACATTGCCCGATACCTCAAGTTTTGCCCCTTTGCCTTTAACTTGGCTTTTGGCATTCAGTTCAACCGCTTCGACCATCATAGTGATATCGAAGTTATCTAACATGATAATATCTGCGCCAGAATCCAGTGCTAATGCCAGTTCGGCTAAGGACTCGACTTCGACTTCAACGGGTTTATTGGGGTGTAAACTGCGCGCTGCATCCACTGCTTGGCGTATGCCACCACAGGCCATGATGTGGTTTTCTTTAATTAAGAAGGCATCAAACAGACCGATACGGTGATTTTTACCGCCGCCACAGGTGACAGCATATTTTTGGGCGGTGCGCAGTCCTGGAATGGTTTTACGGGTATCGAGCAGTTGGGTGTGAGTGCCAGCAAGTTTGTCTACATAGTGTTTGGTGAGGGTGGCGACACCGGATAAGGTTTGGATAAAGTTCATCGCAGTGCGCTCGCCCGTCAATAAGGCGCGAGCGGGGCCGGATAATTCACACAAGACTTGATTGGGTAACACAAGATCGCCATCATCGACATGCCAATGCAGCGCGACTTCGCCACCTAATTGATTAAAGGCTTGCTCTGCCCAGGCTTTGCCACAAAAAACTCCTTCTTCGCGGGTAATTAAGGTGGCTTCGGCATATTTATCTGCCGGAATCAGTTCGGCAGTAATGTCACCGTAGGCAATGGTTTTGGTATGCTCGTTGATTTCAGTGCCGCCAAGATCTTCATTGAGCGCGGTTTTTACGGCATGTCGAATATCGTTTTCTAGCATGATCGGAGTCCTTGCTTTTATACGTCGGGCGAGTGGGCATGGGTTAACATGGGTCAATCGTCTGCCTGCTTGCATTTGGGCTTAAGATTATCATGGCTGCGCCGCTAGGTGCTAGAGCGTCGCTACGCAACTGCTAGGATATAGGGCCTAGAGCGTTGCTGCGCAACTGCTAGGACGCTCGCAAGCTCGCTCTAGAATCTATAAGGGCGCAGCCCGTTCTGCTTTTAAGGAGTAAACATGAGTTTTGAGTTTGGTTGGTATCGCGCGGCGCGGCGCTGTGAATCGCCACATTTTAATCAACGCCCCTTTGGGGAGATTAGTCTGTTGGTGATCCACAATATCAGCCTGCCCGCTGGATGCTTTGGTTTACCTTACATTGATCAATTATTTCAAGGCTGTTTAGATACCAGTGCCGATGAAACTTTCGCCGATTTAGCGGGGCTTAAGGTATCAGCACATTTTTTAATTCGCCGCGATGGTGAATGTGTGCAGTATGTGAGTTGTGACGATAGAGCTTGGCACGCTGGCGTGTCCCGTTATGGTGAAAGGGAAAATTGTAATGATTTTTCCATTGGCATTGAGCTCGAAGGGACGGATACTAAGCCCTATACTGCCGCACAATATCAACAACTTGTTGAATTGACTCAAGCCTTGTTTGCACAATACCCTAGCTTGAGTGTCGAGCGGATTGTTGGGCATTGTGATATTGCGCCAATGCGTAAAACTGACCCTGGCCCAAGCTTTGACTGGCAAAGATATTTAGCAAAGCTTCGCGACTTTTAGTATCTAGGACGTTGCTGCGCAACTGCTAGGACGCTCGCAAGCTCGCTCTAGAATCTAGAGCCTAAAATCTAGATTCTATAAGGGCGCAGCCCGTTCTGCTTTTTCTAGCAGCTGCGCTTTTTGCAGCGCTCTAAAGCCTAGAACCTAGAACCTAGAATCTAGGGCCTAGAAGGGCGAAGCCCGCTCTGCTTTTTCTAGCAGCTGCGCTTTTTGCAGCGCTCTAAAGCCTAGAACCTAGAACCTAGAATCTAGGGCCTAGCAGGGCGAAGCCCGCTCTGCTTTTTCTAGTCCGTCCTGCTTTTTTACAAGGAGTACTATCGATGGCATTATTTTCATTACTGGTCGCCATTCTTGTGGAGCGACTAAAGTTTCTTCCCGCCTCTTGGCAGTGTGATCGTGTACTGCAATCTTACCAATCCAGCTTTTTTGGCGATAAAGCGTCGCTTAATAACACTAATATGTTGTTGGCTTTGATATTGCCCGCGGGTGTGGTTTATCTGTTGGGTTGGATTGCGTCGGGTATGTTTTGGGGAGTATTAAGTCTCGCGCTATGGGTGCTGGTGGCGATTATTTGTTTTAATCATCAAAAACAGCGCGATACCTTTAAAAAATATATGCAGGCGGCGTGTCGCTCCGATGTGCAGGCCTGTTATCACTATGCCGCTGAATTAGATTGCAGTGAGTGTTTGGAGGCGGTTTCGGAAAAAGATTTAGGTGCCAAGGTCGGGCAGAGCGTTGCTTGGATTAACTATCGTTACTACGGTGCAGTGGCATTATGCCTTATTTTTCTTGGACCTGTGGGGGCTGTGTTATATTGCACAGCGCGATTTTATGCGGAGGAAAATATACGTAAGTCACTTAATTTACCGCTGATTGAAGATATTATGTTTGCGTTTGATTGGCTCCCAAGCCGAGTGTTTTCCTTTGGCTATGCGCTCAGTGGTCAGTTTAGTGAAGGGCTCGCGGCGTGGCGCAATAATGCGTTAAATATCAATGCCAGTGCTAGGCAAGTGGTCACTGAAACGGCACTCGCTGCCCAGCCTTTGCCCGAGATGTCTAGCGCGCCTGTTTGTGTGCAGTCGACCTTAGCATTGTTAGTATTAAGCAAACGCAACTTTACGCTGATGGTTGCTGTGTTATCACTGCTGACTATTTTTGGGTTGGTGAGTTAATAAGAAGGATGCAGCGCAGCTTCTAGAATCTAGGACGCCACTTCGTGGCTCTAGAATCTAGAACCTAGAATCTAGAATCTAGAATCTAGAATCTAGAATCTAGAATCTAGAGCCTAGAACCTAGAACCTAGAACCTAGAACCTAGCACCTAAAATCTAGAATCTATAAGGGCGCAGCCCGTTCTGCTTTTTCTAGCAGCGGTACTTTTTGCAGTGCTCCAGAACCTAGCCGCTAGCACTTGCTCTCGTTGTGGTTTAATGGTCTGACCCCATGATGAGTTTTTTAGGCTATGCTCTCTCATCGTGAGCGGTTTTGAGTGAGATCACCTTTTAAGGTTGATTTTCAATCTGGACATCAAAAGTGTGATTTGATAAAGTGCGCTCACTCATAAAAATTGGTAAGACCAATTTACAACGGAGCTGAGCGCCAAATGGCCTATAGTAAAATTAATCAGCCAAAAATTTCTGATGTGATCATGGCGCAACTCGAGCAAATGATCCTCGAAGGCAGTTTACAGCCGGGCCAGAAATTACCACCGGAGCGTGAACTGGCCATCCAGTTCGAAGTATCTCGTCCCTCATTGCGTGAAGCGATTCAAAAACTTGAGGCGAAAGGGCTATTAATGCGCCGTCAAGGCGGCGGTACTTATGTCAAAGAGCAACTCTGGCAGAGTCTTGCCGATCCTATCGTTGAATTAATGACTGCCGATCCAGAAAGCCAATATGACTTGCTGGAGTTTCGTCATGCGACCGAAGGCATGATGGCCTATTTTGCCGCATTGCGTGGCACAGACGCTGATATGCAAAATATCAAGCGGATGATCCTTGAGGTAGAAGCCGCCACCAATATCGAACAACAAGCTGCTGCTATTGTGCGCTTCTATCGCGCCGTCGCTGAAGCGTCACACAATGTGGCTATGTTGCATCTCGTACTCAGTTTAACCCCTGTGCTGCATAAGAATGTGGCGCAAAACCTGGAGCTTTTAAGCCGCCGCGAAGAAGCTTCCACTATGGCTAACGATCACAGACGTGCTCTGCTCGCTGCTATCGTTCGTCGTGATCCTGAAGCCGCTAGAGAAGCCTCGAATGAACACTTAAGTTACATCGAAGAGGTGATGTTATCTGTGCGGGAAGAAGATAGCCGGTTGCAGCGAAGTTTGCGCCGTTTAAAGAGTGGCGCTTAAGTTCCCGACTTTAGCACTCGCTAAAGCGGAATATGCCGCAAACACCATTCATTATCATGTATATAGAGAAGGACAGTGTCATGTCTGAAGATATGCTACAAGACTTAGATCCGTTAGAGACTCAGGAATGGGTTGATGCCCTGCAAGCTGTATTAGAACAGGAAGGCCCTGAACGCGCCCATTTCTTATTAGAGAAACTGATCGATAAAGCCCGTCGCAATGGCACACACTTGCCTTACACGGCAACCACAGCCTATTTGAACACCATTCCTGCGGGTCAAGAGCCGCACATGCCAGGCAACCAAGAGATGGAACGTCGCATTCGCGCCATCATCCGTTGGAACGCCTTAGCTATGGTTCTGCGTGGTTCTAAGAAAGATTTAGAGTTAGGCGGCCATATTTCGAGTTTCGCGTCGAGCGCAACCATTTATGACGTGTGCTTCAACCACTTCTTCCGTGCGCCAAATGAGAAAGACGGCGGCGACTTAGTGTATTTCCAAGGTCATATTGCCCCAGGTATCTATGCGCGTTCATTCTTGGAAGGTCGTTTAACGGAAGATCAACTGGCGAACTTCCGTCAAGAAGTGGATGGCAAAGGCCTGTCTTCTTATCCGCACCCTAAGTTGATGCCTGACTACTGGCAATTCCCAACGGTTTCTATGGGCTTAGGTCCTATCCAAGCGATTTATCAGGCCCGCTTCCTGAAATATCTGACTGACCGTGGTCTGAAAGATTGTTCTGAGCAAACCGTTTACTGCTTCTTAGGTGACGGTGAGTGTGACGAGCCAGAAGCCTTAGGTGCGATTGGTTTAGCTGCCCGTGAAGAATTAGATAACTTAGTCTTTATCATCAACTGTAACCTGCAACGTCTGGACGGCCCAGTACGCGGTAACGGTAAGATCATCCAAGAACTGGAAGGCGAATTCCGCGGCGCTGGCTGGGAAGTCGTGAAAGTGATTTGGGGTCGTTACTGGGATCCATTATTGGCCCGTGATACCAGCGGTAAGTTATTGCAGTTAATGGAAGAAACCGTTGACGGTGAATACCAAAACTGTAAAGCCAAAGGTGGCGCTTATACTCGCGAACACTTCTTCGGCAAATACCCAGAAACCGCCGAAATGGTAGCGAACATGTCAGATGATGACATTTGGCGCTTAAACCGTGGTGGTCATGACCCAGTTAAAGTGTACGCGGCATTAGACCATGCGCGTAAGACTAAAGGTCGCCCAACGGTGATCCTGGCGAAAACCGTTAAAGGTTACGGCCTAGGTGATGCGGGTGAAGGTAAGAACATCGCCCACAACGTGAAGAAAATGGGTATCGAGTCTATCCGTTACTTCCGCGATCGTTTCAATATCCCGATTCCTGACGATCAATTAGAAGATCTGCCGTTCTACCACCCAGGTCCAGATTCGGAAGAAGTGAAGTACATGATGAGCCGTCGTGCCGCGCTGCATGGTAGCGTGCCACAACGTCGTGAGAAGTTCAGCGAAGAGCTGGAAGTGCCATCTTTGAAGATTTTCGATTCGATCTTAGCAGGCTCAAATGGCCGTGAAATTTCATCGACCATGGCGTTTGTTCGCGTACTGACTGCGCTGTTAAAAGACAAGAAAATTGGCAAAAACATTGTGCCAATTATTCCTGACGAAGCGCGTACTTTCGGTATGGAAGGTCTGTTCCGCCAAGTGGGTATTTATGCTCACGAAGGCCAAAAATACGTACCGCAAGACTCTGACCAAGTGGCTTACTATCGTGAAGATAAAACTGGTCAAGTGCTGCAGGAAGGTATTAACGAACTGGGTGCAATGTCATCTTGGGTAGCTGCTGCGACCAGCTACTCAGTCAACGATACACCGATGATTCCATTCTACATCTACTACTCAATGTTCGGTTTCCAACGTATTGGCGACATGGCATGGGCTGCGGGTGATATGCGTGCACGTGGCTTCTTAGTCGGTGGTACTTCAGGCCGTACAACACTGAACGGTGAAGGTTTACAGCATCAGGACGGTCACAGTCACGTACTGGCTAACACTATTCCTAACTGTATTACCTACGATCCAACTTACGGTTATGAAATTGCCGTTATCGTTCAAGATGGTATTCGTCGCATGTACGGCGAAAAACAAGAAGATATCTTCTACTACCTGACCACAATGAACGAAAACTACATCCAGCCTGAAATGCCAGAAGGTGCCGAGGAAGGTATCGTTAAAGGTATCTACAAGCTGGAAACGGTTAGTGGTTCTGGTAAAGGCAAAGTGCAGTTACTGAGCTGTGGCACCATTCTTGAGCAAACCCGTAAAGCAGCGCAAGCGCTGGCGAAAGACTTTGGTATCACTGCCGACGTATTTAGCGTGACCAGCTTCAACGAACTGACTCGCGATGGTCAAGCGGCAGAACGTTGGAACATGCTGCACCCAACGCAAACGCCAAAACAAGCGTATATCAGCCAAGTGATCTCTAGTGATGCGCCTGCAATCGCAGCAACTGACTACATGAAGATCTACGGCGAGCAGTTACGTGCATTTATGCCAACCGATTACAAAGTGTTAGGTACTGACGGTTTCGGTCGTTCAGACAGCCGTGACAACCTGCGTCACCACTTCGAAGTGGACGCTAAGTTCATCGTTATCGCGGCACTGAAGTCACTGGTTGATCGTAAAGAGCTGCCTGTTGATGTGTTAGCAAATGCCATCAAGGAATACGGCATTGACGCTGACAAGATCAATCCACAGTACGCGTAAGAGGCAATAAAAATGGCTGAATTAAAAGAAGTTTTTGTTCCTGATATCGGCGGCGATGAAGTACAGGTTATCGAAATCTGTGCTTCTGTGGGCGATACCTTAGCAGCGGAAGAGTCGATTTTGACCGTTGAAAGCGACAAGGCGACCATGGATATTCCTGCGCCTTTCGCGGGTGTGTTAGCCGAATTGAAAGTGGCCGTCGGTGACAAAGTCAGCGAAGGTACCTTAATTGCGATGATGCAAGCAGCGGGTGCATCCGCTCAAGCTGCTGCGCCAGTTGCTCAAGCTGCCACTCCTGCGCCAGCTCCAGCAGCACCTGCTCCAGTACAAGCGGCTCCAGCCCCTGTGGCTGCCGCGACAGCGACGGGCGCAACCCAAGTGGTTGAAGTCACTGTGCCGGATATCGGTGGTGACACCGATGTGTCTGTTATCGAAGTCTTAGTTGCCGCTGGCGATAAGATTCAGGTCGACGCTGGCCTTATCACGCTTGAAACCGACAAAGCGACCATGGACGTACCATCGCCATTCGCGGGTGTGGTAAAAGAAGTGAAAGTGGCTGTGGGTGACAAGGTTTCTCAAGGCTCATTAGTGATCATGCTCGAAGTGGGCGGCGCGGCACCTGCCGCAGCGCCACAAGCGAGCGCGCCAGTAGCGTCAGCTCCTGTCGCTCAAGCTGCACCTGCGGCGGTTGTTGCTCCAGTAGCTGCTGCACCAGTGGTTGCCGTTAAAGAAATCCAAGTGCCAGATATTGGTGATGCCAGCAATGTCGATGTGATCGAAGTGCTAGTGTCTGTGGGTGATATGATCACTGCTGACCAAGGTTTGATCACGTTAGAAACCGATAAAGCGACCATGGAAGTGCCTGCGCCATTCGCCGGTAAACTGTTGTCGTTAACCGTTAAAGTGGGTGATAAGGTTTCTCAAGGTAGCGTGATTGCGACGATTGAAACTGTGACTGCTGGTGCAGCTCCTGCGCCAGTAGCTCAAGCCGCAGCGCCAGTTTCTGCACCTGTCGCCCAAGAAGCGGCACCAGCACCTGTTGCAGCCGCGCCGAGCCGTCCACCGGTTCCACATCACCCAAGTGCAGGTGCGCCAGTGGCAACCGGTGTGGTTCATGCGTCTCCAGCGGTTCGTCGTTTGGCCCGTGAATTTGGTGTGGACCTCACTCAAGTGACGGGTTCTGGCCGTAAAGGTCGCATCATGAAGGAAGACGTACAGGCGTATGTGAAGTACGAACTGTCTCGTCCTAAGGCGACAGCAGCAACTTCCGTTGCAGCGGGTAACGGTGGTGGTCTGCAAGTGATTGCTGCACCGAAAGTGGATTTCAGCAAGTTTGGTGAAGTGGAAGAGATTCCATTAAGCCGTATCCAGAAGATCTCTGGTCCAAACCTGCACCGTAACTGGGTAACCATTCCTCACGTGACTCAGTTCGATGAAGCTGATATCACCGAAATGGAAGAGTTCCGTAAGCAGCAGAACGACGCAGCGGCGAAGAAAAAAGCCGATTATAAGATCACTCCGCTGGTCTTTATGATGAAAGCCGTGGCGAAAACGCTGCAACAGTTCCCAGTGTTCAACTCAAGCTTAAGCAGCGACGGTGAATCACTGATCCAGAAGAAGTACTACCACATCGGTGTGGCGGTTGATACGCCAAACGGTCTAGTGGTACCTGTGGTACGTGACGTGGATAAGAAAGGGATCATCGAGTTATCTCGTGAGCTGGCCGATATTTCTGTCCGTGCCCGCGATGGTAAGCTCAAATCTGCCGATATGCAGGGCAGCTGCTTCACTATTTCAAGCCTAGGTGGCATTGGTGGTACTGCGTTTACCCCAATCGTTAACTACCCAGACGTGGCGATTTTAGGTGTGTCTAAATCTGAAATTAAGCCTAAATGGAATGGTAAAGAGTTCGAGCCTAAATTGATGTTGCCACTGTCGCTATCATACGATCACCGCGTGATCGATGGTGCAATGGCTGCACGCTTTAGCGTGACCCTGTCAGGAATTCTGTCCGATATTCGTACTTTGATTCTGTAAACAAATAAGGCTGCTCATCTTGAGTGGCCTTTTGTTTATTGTGATCAGTATCAAACACAGGTTAAAATGCGCCCACCTTACGCGCTGGCGCATTTTCGGTTGGCAGGATTACTCTCCTCCAACGGATTGAATGAGAATTAGAGGAAAACATGAGTAACGAAATCAAAACTCAGGTAGTGGTATTAGGTGCAGGTCCTGCGGGATATTCTGCTGCCTTCCGTGCGGCTGACTTAGGTCTGGAAACCGTTATCGTTGAACGTTTTAGCACCTTAGGTGGCGTGTGTCTGAACGTGGGTTGTATCCCATCTAAAGCCCTGTTACACGTTGCTAAAGTTATCGAAGAAGCCAAAGCCGTTGCTGCACACGGTGTGGTGTTCGGCGAGCCAACCATCGATTTAGACAAGTTACGCAGCTTTAAGCAAAAAGTGATCAGCCAGTTGACTGGTGGCTTAGGCGGCATGTCTAAAATGCGTAAAGTAAACGTTGTTAATGGCTTCGGTAAATTTACAGGCCCTAACAGCTTAGAAGTGACTGCTGAAGACGGCACTGTGACCGTTGTTAAGTTTGACCAAGCGATCATCGCTGCGGGTTCTCGCCCAATCAAACTGCCATTCATTCCCCATGAAGACCCACGTATTTGGGATTCGACCGACGCATTAGAACTGAAAGAAGTTCCTGGCAAACTGCTGGTCATGGGCGGCGGTATCATCGGTTTAGAAATGGGTACGGTTTACTCTTCTCTGGGCAGTGAAATCGACGTGGTTGAAATGTTCGACCAAGTGATCCCTGCGGCTGACAAAGACGTTGTTCGCGTATTCACTAAGCAAATCAAGAAGAAATTCAACCTGATCCTCGAAACCAAAGTCACTGCGGTTGAAGCCCGTGAAGACGGTATCTACGTTTCGATGGAAGGTAAGAGCGCGCCAGCAGAGCCTGTTCGTTACGATGCGGTGTTAGTGGCAATCGGCCGTACGCCAAATGGTAAGCTTATCGACGCTGAAAAAGCGGGCGTTAAGATTGATGAGCGTGGTTTCATCAACGTAGACAAGCAATTACGTACAAACGTACCGCACATCTACGCAATCGGTGACATCGTTGGTCAACCAATGTTGGCTCACAAAGGCGTGCACGAAGGCCACGTTGCGGCTGAAGTGATCGCGGGTATGAAGCACTACTTCGATCCAAAAGTGATCCCATCAATCGCTTACACAGACCCTGAAGTGGCCTGGGTTGGTCTGACTGAGAAAGAAGCGAAAGAGCAAGGTATTGCTTACGAAACAGCGACTTTCCCATGGGCAGCCAGCGGCCGTGCAATCGCTTCAGATTGCAGCGAAGGTATGACTAAGCTGATTTTCGATAAAGACACTCACCGCGTAATCGGTGGTGCTATCGTAGGTGTGAACGGTGGCGAACTGTTGGGCGAAATCGGCCTAGCCATCGAAATGGGTTGTGATGCTGAAGATTTAGCATTAACCATTCACGCTCACCCAACGCTGCACGAGTCAGTAGGTCTTGCGGCTGAAATCTATGAAGGTTCTATTACTGACCTGCCAAACCCAAAGGCAAAGAAAAAGTAATTTAACCTTTGTCTCGTCCTGAAATAAGTTGAGACTTATATTCGTAAAAGCGCCTTTAGGGCGCTTTTTTATTGCCTAAGTAAAAATGTAAAGTTAATGTGAATGTGCGGGTGTATTCAGACTGTTGAACTGCTACAGTAAAACTATGGTGTTAAGTAAGTCGTCAAATGAAAAAAATAATAATCCACTTCCTTTTGGCATCAATATTGGTTTTTTGTTCAGGTCTTCATTCGGCTTGGGCGGGTAGTTTTGTACAACGGGTTTTTTCTGACAGGGACGGACTTGAAGCGACCAGTATTCGCGCGCTCACACTCGATGACCATGGTTTTATATGGGCTGCAACCGAGCAAGGTTTATATCGGGTTAGTAATTCTAAAGTGAGGCGAATTGATAAAACGGGTTCTGAGTTACGCCTTGCTGATGAGTTTTTGACAACAGTTGTCAATATCGATCGCGATATGCTGTTAGTCAGTACCAATGCCGCAACCTATCTTTATGACATCGCAAAAAATCAATTTACCCAGATGGGGTCACCTAATTTATTCCCTCATTTCCCTGGTGGAGTGTTAATTTCTGCTGCTCGTAAAAATGCCCAAGAATGGCGCTTGTTGATTGATAACGGCCAGATTTACGACTTATCCCCCTCAACCTTGACCTTAACTTTAGTGAGTCAGTTACCCGTTAATCGCGATCTACCCTGGCGCAAGTTATTGAGCATGCCTGATGGTCAGTTTCTTGTTGCGGGTCAATTTCAATTGTTACTCCTTAACAGTGCCGGGGAAAAAGTCGTTGATTATCAATGGACTGAACCTATGGGCAGTATTCTGGATATGCTTGAGGATTCAAAACAGCGTATTTGGATTGCAACGAGTCGAGGGATTTACCGATTAGAACCAAAAACCTTACAGATTTTCCCTGTTCCTGAATTACCCGATTGGAGCACTGCTATGGCTGAAGGCCATAATGGTGAGATTTGGTTTTCGAGCCGGGCAGGTTTATTAAAGTGGTCTCCAGATACCCATCAGATTGAAAATTATCAACAAGAGCTTAAAACTCAAGCCAATATGGAAACATTAAAGGCGATATTGTTTGATAAATCAGGTTTGATGTGGGTTGGGGGCTCTGGAGATGGTTTAGCCTTACTGGCCTCGCAACCGGATTTCATTCTTGATACTTATACTGGCGAACCGCCACACCAATTATCTGATGCTATGGTGTGGTCAGTGTTTGCGAGTGATGAAGGATTATGGTTTGGAGCGTCAAATGTCAGCTTTGTCGGGCGAAACACTCAAAAAGCAATTACCGTAGATATTGAGGGATTAAAGCCGCACGAGAGTGTTTACGGGATCAGTCGCTTTATTGACCACTATTTATTAGTTTCGACCACGAGTGGTTTGTTTGTCGTGGATAAGTTGACCTTAAAAGGGATCAGTTTTGCCCAGTGGACGCATGGTGGTGAAGCATTTAAAAATAAACTCATCTATGGCACTTATGCCGATCCCAAACTCAAAGGACGGTTTTGGATTGCAACGGGTACGGGGCTATATTTTTGGGAGCAAGGACTGTTTGAGCCGCAGCCATTTAACTTTGATGGGGCAACTGGGAATTCGCCAGAGCTTAAGCGGCCGACCATTCGTACTTTATATCGAGCCTCTGACGGTAAGTTATGGATAGGTGGACGAAAGGTATTTGGTTATATTGACGAGCAAAATCTTTTTCACGATCAAAGACAATTGTTCAGTGGCTTAAACTCTGTGCCCTCAATTAGCCATATTGAAGAAATATCTCCCGGTGTGATGTGGTTTGGCTCCTATGAAAGGGGCTTATTCGAATTAAATCTCCACAGCGGCAAACTGGTTTCGTTAAGTTCACAATGGCAAGTAAATTGTAGTTCAGTATTTTTTATCCAAAAAACAACCAATGCCAATGTCGTTGCCTGTGCTGATTCGCTAATCCGTCAAGATAGAGCTACTGGGCAAATCTCAATGTTTAACCAACTTGATGGCCTAATTTCTAATGAAATGAATGAAGGCGCCTATTTCTATTCTGCCGTTTCAGGTCTGTATATTGGTACTCCTGAAGGGGTGATGAACCTTGATGTGGACAAGATGGTCAACCGTATTGCCGATGATCATGTGATGTTGGAGTCGGTATCGGTTTATTACGACAACAATACCCAAGTCTCGTTGTTACCCAAACCGTTGATGGTGATTAAGCCTGACGCCAATATGGTAAGCCTGCAGATCACTAACCTCGATTACCTTGATGATTCGCCAATACAATTTAAATATCGACTCAGGGAGGAAGATAACTACGTGCTGCTCCAAGGTGAGTCGCAGGTAAACCTCGCAGGCTTAGCAGCGGGAGAATATCTACTTGAGGTGTTAAGCCAAGTCAATGGAATCTGGTCAGATAAGCCCTTTACTTTTCCCTTCTATGTTGAGCAGCACTGGTGGCTGACTCAAGGGTTTAAAGGTCTATTATTATTAGTGTTTTCAATTATTGCACTGAGTTTAGCGTGGTATCGACAGCGTCAGGTTCGCACCTTTATGGCGATGAACCAAGCGCTAACCGAGAGTGATGATCGTCTCAGGCAATCGTTACGTGGCAGCGACTCTGATCTTTGGGAATGGCACAGGGATAGCCAATGTTTTTATCTCGATAACCGCGGTTATGTCTTGGGAAGTCATGCCAACGAAATTGTACTTACTCTTGAATCACTTCCCGTACATCCTTTGGATCGGGAAAAAGTACTGGTGCAATGGAATAGCATGCTTGCAGGAGAGGTTGATCGGTTTGAAGCCGAATATCGATATCATCGTCGCGATGGTAACTGGGGGCTGGTTGAGGGTGCGTGGGCGTCCTGTGGCTCGTAATAAACAAACCCAAGTTATTGAGCGGGTAGCGGGGATTTATAGTGATATAACCTTGCAGCGGCAGCTTGAAGATGAAGTCAGTCTTTTAGCCCAAGCGTTTGAAAATACATCAGAAGGTGTACTTATTTTAGACGTAGATGAAAATATTCGTGTTGCCAATCATGCCGCTCAGCACATTATAGGCTCAGAACAACAGAGCTTAGTCGGCCTATCATTTTCGCAATTTGTGCAAATGAAGGATGGGTTATCTACGGAAGTTGCCCAGTTACTTGGTCAGGATAGCTCATGGACGGGTGAGCGTGAGTTAGTCGGACAAAACGGCCTAGTGTATCCCGTATGGCTTAACGTGTCGGTGATGCAGTCACTGAATGAAAATGCCATTCACTATGTAGTGGTATTTTCAGATATCACTGAGCGGAAACGCACCGAGGCCGACCTTAGACGTCTGGCAAATTACGATGTATTAACAGGACTCCCTAACCGTTCGTTATTCGCCAATCGTTTGATGCAATCTATTCAAGCGGCTGAGCAAAGTGGTGAAAAGTTAGCATTGCTGTTTCTTGACCTAGATAGATTTAAGCATGTCAATGATTCCTATGGCCACAGTATGGGCGATGCACTCTTAGTTGAAGCATCTAATCGATTACAATCCTGTATCGGAAGTGACCATTTACTCTGCCGTTTTGGTGGCGATGAATTTGTTATTTTGCTGAAGAATGTTAAAGAGTTAAGTGATATTAACCACTTAGCTGAACAGTTGTTGGCACAAATCGTCGCGCCATTTAGGTTGTTTGGCCGCGAGTTTTATATTTCAACCAGCATTGGGATCAGTATTTGGCCCGATGATGCAATGCAGCCAGAAGCCTTCATAAAAAATGCGGATCTGGCCATGTATCATGCCAAGGAAGAAGGTCGTGGTAACTTCAAATATTATTCATCAGAGCGCAATGCCCAAGCGTTATACCATTTACGTTTGGAGGCTGATTTACGTAAAGCGATAGAGCGGCAAGAATTTGAACTGT
Organism: Shewanella sp. POL2; assembly: GCF_000282755.1. NCBI lineage: Bacteria > Pseudomonadati > Pseudomonadota > Gammaproteobacteria > Alteromonadales > Shewanellaceae > Shewanella > Shewanella sp. POL2. The sequence goes on along the minus strand of NZ_AKZL01000010.1, from coordinate 24,671 downwards.
ATTATCAACCACAAATTGATATTTTGCAGGGGGATAAATTTATTGGCATGGAAGCACTCATTCGTTGGCGACATCCCGTCGATGGTTTTGTGCGACCCGATATTTTTATTAAAGTTGCCGAAGCTTGTGGTTTGGTTGTTGATATTGATCGCTGGGTTTTACGCCGCGCGTGTTCGGATGGGGCCAAATGGGCAATGCAAACCGCTGAGCCATTTAAATTGTCGGTCAATATTTCAGCTGTGCATTTCCGTCAACCAGACTTTATCGATGGCGTGAAGAAAATTCTCGATGCCACCCGTATGCCAGCTTCATCTTTATGCTTAGAAATTACCGAAGGAGTGTTAATGAAAGAGTTGCAGGTGGCTAAAGCCCACTTAATGCAGCTTGACGAGCTTGGCATTGAAGTCGCGATTGACGACTTTGGCACCGGATATTCCTCTTTAGCTTATTTACGCAATTTTGAGGTGAATACACTCAAAATTGACCGTTCATTTTTGATCGATATCGCCTCGAATTCTGCCGATCAGGCTATTGTGAGTAGTATTATTGAATTGGCACGTAACTTAAAATTAACCGTAGTAGCCGAAGGGGTTGAAACCGTTGAGCAGTTAGAGCAGCTTTTTAGCCGTGGCTGTTATATTGTTCAGGGCTATTACTTTGCCAAACCAATGTCTGTCAGTGATTTTGAAAAATATCTTCAGTTACAGTCTCCGCTTGACTCATTGCAATCTTAATCTGCAATTTATGTGTGTTTAATTGCGCATTTTTAGCCTCGGCTCAAGTTGGGGTTTTATGTTGAATTATCTGTTTACAGCACTTGTGTTTAAACGTAAATGAAATAACGCGATCATTAATGGCAAATTTTCAACTCATCGGTTCAGATAAAATATGACTGATGGTTAAATAGATAAATTTGCTAATATTAACTCGAAATTTTTTATCCTATAAAAGTACTCATTATGATGCGCCGAATAGTAGCTTCTCTCTTTTTATGTGTGTTGCTGACTCCCTTATGTGCGGCTGAACGGCCAAAAATAGGATTAGTGTTAAGCGGTGGTGGTGCTAAAGGCGCCGCCCATGTTGGTGTACTTAAAATTTTAGAAGAACATCATATTCCTGTGGACTATATTGCAGGTACGAGTATCGGCGCTTATGTCGCGGGTATGTATGCCTTGGGATACAGTGCAAGTGAAGTCGAAACCATCATGATGGGAGTTGATTGGGATAGTGGTTATTCGGATACCATCCCTCGTAATGTATTGAGTTATCGAGATAAACAGTTACGAGATCGCTATAATATTCCGCTCAATATTGGTTATACCGAAGGCGAGGTGAAAGCGCCAAGTGGGGTATTGCGTGGGCAGACCATGTCGCAGTTATTACGGCAGTCCACGGATTTAGTGGAGCAATTTGGTGATTTTGATGCTTTAGCCATTCCTTATCGTGCCGTGGCGACGGATTTAGAAACCAGTCTACCCGTAGTGCTTAACCATGGCAGTATTATCAAAGCAATGCAGGCTTCTGCTACGGTGCCAGGTGCATTACAACCTACGCAAATCGACGGTAAGTTACTGGTGGATGGTGGTATTGCCAACAATATGCCTGTGGACGTAGTGAAGGCGATGGGCGCTGATATTATCATTGCTGTGGATATTGGCTCACCACTGGTAAAAAAAGATAAGCTCGATAGCACTATTGCCGTATTAGATCAGTTGTCCAATTTCTTGACTAACGCCAGTACTGAAAAACAAAAGCAATTATTGACTGATAATGATGTGTTGATCCGTCCTGCGATCGATGCCCTAAGCACAACCGATTTTACCATCATGCCTTTAGCGTTAACCCTCGGCAAAGAAGCGGCGACCAGCCAGTTAGTTAAATTGCAAAAGATGAGCGTTAGCGAAGAACAATATGCCGCCTATGTTGAGAGTAAAAGGGCCAAGGGTAAGACTGTCATGGCGGATATCGCTCATCCTATCAAGGAAATTGTGTTTGATAACCACTCAAAAGTTAGCCTTAATTTATTAAAAGAAACCCTAGAACTTAAACCTGGTCAGAATATTACTAAAGATGAATTGAACGATGCGATAAAACGTATCTATTCCTTAAATAAATTTGAACGTGTTGACGCCGAATTTGTGGAGGGTAAAGAAGGGCGTGTACTTACGGTAACCACGCGCGCTAAATCATGGGGACCTAATTATTTCCAACTAGGCTTTAATTGGGAGGACGATTTTAGCTCTGATTCAGCCATCAGCTTTGATATGGCTTATACCATGACAGACTTAACCTTTAATGGCGGAGAGTGGCGAAACGAAGTTAAGCTTGGATTCGAGAAGCTATTTGCGACTGAGTTTTATCAGCCCTTGAATCGGGATCAAGAGTTTTATAGTCGAGCTCGTTATCAATACGATATCCATAATTGGGACTTATACGATAACAATAATCGTGCGCTAACCTTTGATAAGAAAACCCACACCATCGAATTAGGTATTGGTTACAACTATGTGCTGCAAGGCGTTGTCGAGTTGGGGCTAGTGGCGGAAAAAGGTGTCATTATTAATGATGCATGGTTACTTCAGGATTTTGATTTTAACTCCTATGGCGCTTATTTCAGGATGGGGTATGACAGCTTAGACAGTATTAGTTTTCCGACATCGGGCAATCGTGTCAGCTTAAACGTTTATGTTCGTAAAGAGAATTTTGACGATGTCATCGATAATCAGAACGACTATAGCGTGCAGATCGAGGCCGACTGGAAAGGCGCGCTGAGCGTTGGTAATCATGCGTTTGTGGGTAAAGCGTCGCTTGCGACAAATAATAATGATGGCCTCAATACCTTGCACTTGTCAGATTTAGGCGGTTTCTTAAATCTTTCTGGTTATCACAAGGACTCGTTGAATGGAGCTCATAAACTCTTTGGTGCCTTTATTTATCAGTATGATTTAGGGCGTGATGCCTTAGGTATGCGAGATTACCCTCTGTACTTAGGCTTAAGTTTAGAGGCAGGTAATGTGTGGTTTGAACGATCAGAAGTATCGCTTACTGATCTTATTTATGCATCGAGTCTGTACATTGGCACTGATACCACAATGGGACCTGCGGCGATTGGTTTTGGTATTACCGATATGGGTGATAAGTCAGTTTATTTATTTATTGGTAAAGCGTTTTAATGATAAGGGTATAACTAGGGCGTGTTGACGTTTCGAGATTAGATTTTGTTCATTCTGTCTTTTAATAAGGTGGGATGAATCGATAAGTGTCATAACCTTTTACAAAATCTTACTACAGCCAAACCAGTCTAAATGCTAAGGTTTTGCAGGAAAAAATAACAACACTCTCAACGGAAGCTGGGGAAAACAATGAAGAAGATAAGCACACTGGCGCTGGGTATTGCCTTGAGCCTAGGTTTAGCCGCTTGCAGCAGCGAGCCTAAAACTGAAGTCGCCGCGGTTTCTGGCATTGAATTACAAAACTTTGATGCCTCAGTTCGCCATCAAGATGATTTTTACTACAGTGTTAACGGTAAATGGTTAGCCAACACACCCATTCCAGCTGATAAATCCAACTACGGTGCATTTTCTGTGCTGTACGATCAAAGCCAAGATGCATTGAAAAAGATCATCGATGCAGCGGCCGCCAAAAAGAATGCAGCCCCTGGCTCCAATGAGCAAAAAATTGGCGACTTTAACGCCAGCTTTATGAATACCGATTTGCTCGAATCCTTAGGTGTAACCCCATTAAATCCATTACTGGCGGACATCTCTGCAGTGAAAAATCACAGTGAATTACCCGCGGTGATGGGGAAATTACTCACCAGCGGTTCAGGTATTCCCTTTGGTTTCTACGTTAATAACGACGCGAAAAACTCTACCCAATATGCAGTGTATTTAAGCCAGTCAGGCTTAACCTTGCCAGACCGCGATTACTACTTAAAAGATGACGCTAAGTTTGTCGCTAATCGCCAAGCAATGGCGAAATATGTGACTGATATTCTGACTGAAGCGGGCTATAAAAATGCAAAACGTGCCGCGAAAAACGTGGCCGATATTGAAATGATGATCGCGAAAAGTCAGTGGAGCCGTGTAGAGTCGCGCGATGCGAACAAATCCTATAACAAACTGAACCGCGCCGAGCTGCAAAAGCTCATGGGACAGTTTGATTTTAATGCCTTTGCCGCGAATGCTGGTTTAGGTGATAAAGTGACTGACGTGATCGTGCGTCAACCCTCTTATTTTGAAAAGTTAGGTGCAAATTTTGATGCCTTCCCTGTTTCGGCTTGGCAGGACTATTTAACGTTCCACCTCGTGGATAGTTACGCCGAGCTGTTAAGTAAAAACTTTGTCGATCTTAACTTTGCCTTTAAGAGCAAAACGTTGATGGGCATTGAAGAGCAGCAACCACGCTGGAAAAAAGCGGTTGATGGCGCCGACCAAGTAATAGGTGAATTAGTGGGTGAAGAGTACGTTAAGCAGTACTTTAAACCAGAAGCCAAAGCTCGCATGGAAACTATGATCAAAAATCTGATCAAAGGTTTCGAAGTCAGTATTAATGAGCTCGAGTGGATGACGCCAGAAACTAAAGTCGCGGCTCAGGAAAAACTGTCTAAGTTTACCTACAAGATTGGTTATCCAGACAAGTGGAAAGACTACACTGCGCTAGAAATCAAGCCTGATGAGCTGGTGGGCAACTATATGCGTTACGCCCAGTTTGAATATCAAGACATGATCAACAAGCTCGGTAAGCCAATCGATCGTACCGAGTGGCATATGACACCGCAAACGGTGAACGCTTATTACAGCCCAGTTGGCAATGAAATCGTATTCCCTGCAGCGATTCTGCAACCGCCATTTTTCAATATGGAAGCCGATGATGCGGTCAATTACGGCGGTATCGGTGCGGTTATTGGCCACGAAATCAGCCATGGTTTCGACGACCAAGGCGCTAAGTACGATGGCGACGGTAACTTGCGTGACTGGTGGTCGGATAAAGACCGTGAAGAGTTCCAAAAACGCGGTAAGCAACTGTCGGCGCAGTATTCTGGCTACGAAGCATTACCCGGTAAGTTTGTGAACGGTGATTTAACCTTAGGTGAAAACATCGGTGACTTAGGTGGGTTAACAGTAGCTGCTCGCGCCTATATGATGAGCTTAAACGGTAAACCTGCTCCGGTGCTCGATGGCTTAACGGGCGAGCAGCGTTTCTTCGTTGGTTGGTCACAGGTATGGCGCCGTAATTACCGTGATGAAGAGTTAGGTCGTCGTCTGTTGACTGACCCTCATTCACCCAGCCATTACCGCGCGATGGGGACACCGCGCAATATTGAAGCTTTCTACAAAGCTTTTGAGCTGAAAGAGAGCGATAAGATGTACTTAAAACCAGAAGAGCGCGTAAAAATCTGGTAATCCCTAAGATGAAAAGGAAAAAGCCAGACGGATGTCTGGCTTTTTACTTGGGTTAGGATTAATGCCCATATCCTAAGGTTTTAATTTTTTCGATTTTTTGATCGGTTGCATAAACCCGCCGCATCAATCGTGTCGGGCCAAAATCATAGGTCCACTCAGCATATTCTATCGGCAACTTGCTTGGATCAATCACGATATCACCCGCGGAGTTTCGATAAGTGGCGGGTTGGCTATATTCTTTGGCTTCGTTTGGCGGTCCGCACTTTTCTAACACTGCGTCTAAGGGATCGCCTACGTTGATGACGAATTGCTTACAGCGCATAGAATCTGTCGCTAAGGCTGGCAAACTCGCCGCCCACAGTATTAACAACACATAATACTTCATCGGTGTATCCTAGCAGTGATTAACCTTTCTCAAATTGATTCGGTGAATTGATTTAGAACACCTTATCAAGCTCCAATAAACTCTCTAATTGATGATGGGCAATGATCCATTTTGCTTCTCCGCGTTGTTCTGGCGCAGGAATCGCAACGGTTTGCATATTGGCAGCGCGGGCTGCGATCAGACCATTAAAAGAGTCTTCAATCGCGAGGCAATAACGCGGGTCGACTTCTAAGGCGGCCGCGCAATTTAAGTAAACCTCTGGATGCGGTTTACCATAGGTGAGCGCTTCTGCCGATTCGACAGCCATAAATTGGCCCTTAAGTTTAAGCCTTGCTAGCACTGCATCAATCAACGCTGTTGGTGAAGAGGTGGCTAAGCCTACCTTTAAGCCTTTGGCTTGGCAGTAATCAATTGCTTGCTGAACGCCTTGCATGGCTTCGCCTGTTTTCAGGATCTCCTCTGCAACCCTATCAACAATGGCGTTGCTGACCTTGGCATTATCGTAATCGGCCCAAGGCGCTTTGTGATACCAATAATCGACACATTGATCGATACGTAACCCTGTGGTTTGTTGAATCGTTTCAATAGTGACGGGTACGCCAAGTGCCGATAACACTTCATATTCAACCCTTTGCCAAAGGGGTTCTGAATCAATTAACACGCCATCCATATCAAAAATGACGGCTTGAATATTACGGGATGTCATTACTACTCCAAAGGACGGGAAATGGGCCATTCGAGCTTGAGTGTAAGTTTAAGCCCGTCATCTTCAAAGCCTAAACACACAAAGTTGAGAAATATTTTTGGTGGAAAGGAATTGATGTCCAAAAAAATAATCGTTCGATTTTAAATTGATTAACTTATGTTAACTATTTGTAGATTATGGTTTTTTATCTGTTTTCAAACTATTGTCTAATTTCCATTGTTTTATTGTTGCCGTAAGTTGAGTTGCACCTCCGGATTTAGCCCTTATTTCGTCTTTCGCCGAGTGTGACCTGATTCATACTTTTGCAAAGCTGTAGTATACTGCTGGCCGGAAATACGGGTCGATCATGTCGGACTGTCAGCTTCAATTGAGAAGACGTGCAGTTTCGTTGTTAGAGCGCCAAACAAAGAGGAATGTTGCCGTGCTAGAAGCATATCGTAAACACGTCGCAGAACGTGCTGCAGAGGGCGTAGTCCCTAAGCCATTAGATGCACATCAAGTGGCTGAACTGGTTAAATTGGTTCAAAATCCCCCCGCTGGTGAAGAAGCGTTTGTTCTTGACCTGCTCGAAAATCGAATTCCCCCCGGTGTTGACGAAGCCGCCTATGTAAAAGCCGCTTTTTTAGATGCGGTCGCTAAAGGCACTGCAACTTCACCCATCCTGTCTGCCGAACGTGCGACTGAGTTATTAGGCACTATGCAAGGTGGCTATAACATCGAGCCGCTGATCGCTCAGCTAGATAACCCAGCTCTTGCTCCAATAGCTGTTAAAGCACTGGCTCATACGCTGCTGATGTTTGATTCTTTCCACGATGTGGTTGAGAAGATGGAAGCGGGCAATGAGTTTGCTAAGCAAGTGGTTGAAGCTTGGGCAAATGCAGACTGGTACTTAAGCCGTCCAAAATTAGCGGACAAAGTCACCCTGACCGTATTTAAAGTCTCTGGTGAAACCAACACCGACGACTTGTCACCAGCACCCGATGCTTGGTCACGTCCCGATATCCCATTGCACGCCTTAGCTATGTTGAAAAACGCGCGTGATGGTATCGAGCCTGATGTACCTGGCAGCGTAGGTCCAATCAAGAAATTAGAAGAACTGAAAACCAAAGGTTTCCCATTAGTTTACGTGGGTGACGTTGTGGGTACAGGTTCATCACGTAAGTCTGCGACTAACTCAGTACTGTGGTTCATGGGCGATGATATCCCATTCGTACCTAACAAACGTGCTGGTGGTTTCTGCTTAGGTGGCAAAATTGCGCCGATTTTCTTCAACACTATGGAAGATGCCGGCGCACTACCAATCGAACTTGACGTTAGCAAAATGGAAATGGGCGATGTGATCGACATTTATCCATACGCTGGTGTTGTTAAGCGTCATGGCTCAGATGAAGTGATTTCTGAGTTCAGTCTGAAAACCGACGTACTGTTAGACGAAGTGCGTGCGGGTGGCCGTATTCCATTGATCATCGGCCGTGGTTTAACTGACAAAGCGCGTGCAGTATTAGGTTTACCCGCTTCTGACGTATTCGTACGTCCTCAAGACGTCGCTGATAATGGCAAAGGTTATACCCTTGCACAGAAGATGGTCGGTAAAGCCTGTGGTGTTGCTGGCGTACGTCCAGGTCAATACTGTGAGCCTAAGATGACTTCTGTGGGTTCTCAGGACACTACTGGTCCTATGACCCGTGACGAGCTGAAAGACTTAGCCTGTTTAGGCTTCAGTGCCGATTTGACTATGCAGTCATTCTGCCACACTGCCGCTTATCCAAAACCAGTAGACGTGAACACTCACCACACTCTGCCAGACTTTATCATGAACCGTGGCGGTGTGTCTCTGCGTCCAGGTGACGGTGTTATCCACTCTTGGTTAAACCGTATGTTATTACCAGACACAGTTGGTACTGGTGGTGACTCACATACACGTTTCCCAATCGGTATTTCATTCCCAGCAGGTTCTGGTTTAGTTGCTTTCGCAGCGGCGACCGGTGTGATGCCTCTGGACATGCCAGAATCAGTATTAGTGCGCTTCAAGGGCAAGATGCAACCTGGCATCACCCTACGTGACCTAGTACATGCAATCCCATTAAAAGCGATTGAAATGGGTCTGCTGACCGTTGAGAAGAAAGGTAAGATCAACATCTTCTCTGGTCGCGTACTGGAAATCGAAGGCTTAGAAACCCTGAAAGTGGAACAGGCATTCGAACTGTCTGACGCTTCTGCAGAACGCTCTGCAGCGGGTTGTACTATCAAGTTAGACAAAGAGCCAATCATCGAGTACCTGAACTCGAACATCACTATGCTGAAGTGGATGATTGCCGAAGGTTACGGTGACCGTCGTACTATCGAGCGTCGTATCAAAGGCATGGAAGAGTGGTTAGCAAATCCTGAGCTGATGAGTGCTGATGCCGATGCTGAGTACGCTGCAGTAATCGAAATCGATCTGAACGAGATCAAAGAGCCAATCCTGTGTGCGCCTAACGATCCAGACGATGCCGTGTTACTGTCATCCGTTGCGCAAACTAAGATTGACGAAGTGTTCGTCGGTTCTTGTATGACTAACATCGGTCACTTCCGTGCGACCGGTAAGATGTTAGACAAGTTCGCTAAAACGCTGCCAACACGTTTGTGGATCGCGCCACCGACTAAGATGGACAAAGATCAGCTGACCGAAGAAGGTTACTACGGTATTTTCGGTCGCGTGGGTGCGCGTATCGAGATCCCTGGCTGTTCACTGTGTATGGGTAACCAAGCACGTGTGGCTGAAGGTGCAACTGTGGTATCAACTTCTACCCGTAACTTCCCGAACCGTTTAGGTACAGGTGCTAACGTATACTTAGCGTCTGCGGAATTAGCGGCAGTGGCAGCACTGTTAGGTCGTCTGCCTACGGTTGAAGAATACCAAGAATACGCGAAAGAGTTAGACGCAACTGCAGCTGACACTTACCGTTACTTGAACTTCGATCAAATCGATTCTTACACTAAGAAAGCATCACAAGTGATCTTTCAATCAGCTGTATAATCGATTGATATAATAATGAAAAAGCCAGCGAAAGCTGGCTTTTTTGTTTCTATTGAATGCTTTGCTCTAACTGTTTATGCGCAAACAATCACATAGCAACTTAACGAAAGACAGAGGATAAATTGATTATTTATCGGTCAGATATCTCTTTAGCGCAGTGTTTAGCGTGGCTTATCATGCCGCATTAAGCTTGCTGGGCGTGCTCTGAGTATTTGCTGTGCAGCACTTCGAGGAGCTTATCCTCTAACTCGAAACGCGTTTCCATGGTATGCGCCAGTTCGGAGAGATCTTTATCGAGCTGATACATCACTTGATCGTCCTGCGTTTCAGCATACTTATCGTTAAAGTCTAACGCTGCGTTGGTCGTTGGGGTGATCTTAGGCAAAACCTGTTGAATAGCCGCTTTGCAAGGGGCGCCAAATTTTTCGCAGGCGTTAATCACTTGGTCATACACTTCGAAATGACCTTCAGAAACGTAATCCACTAATAAATCACAAAATGACTTTACGTTCTCAAAAGAGGGAAGCGATTTTTCCGCATTAGTGTAGGGCGGTAGCCCAGCAATTTGGCAATAATGCACCAAGAGTTTGCGACGATTTTCTAGCCATTGATCTATAAGCTTATTTGAACCGCCCCACTTTTGTTCTGCTTTTTCGAGTTCTCTCAGCATGATGCATTCCATTTAAGTGCTAGGACATAACTCTAATGTAGGGGAGAAATAGCTCTTCGATCAACCCTTTTTATCGGGATTTGCGATAATTGGTAAATGGACAAACCAGCTGTTTTGTATAAAAAAATGTGGAAATAAAAAGCCCAACGATAGAAACCTATCGTTGGGCGAGTAATGTATATAGCAGGCTCGATGCGACGAGCTTCTTGATTGTTCTTGCTAGCGCAGACTTTTTATACCAAAGGCGGGGAACTGGTGCAACTTTTTTCTGTCTGACTGTGACTTTGAGTTCGATTAATAAACAGTATGTTATCTGGCTAGCATTTTGAGGATAACTGCTTAAATGGACAGCAATGATGGGGAATAGCTCACATAAATTATCTCATATTGGTTACATTATTCGCGTAAATGCTAAACTACCGACCCAGCGGATCTCAATAAAAGTCTAGGAATCAAGCCAAATGGCAGAATTAAAGAATGATCGTTATTTACGCGCCCTATTAAAACAGCCTGTCGATATGACTCCGGTTTGGATGATGCGTCAAGCAGGCCGCTACCTTCCTGAATATAAAGCGACTCGCGCTCAAGCGGGTGATTTCATGTCTTTATGTAAAAACCATGAATTGGCCTGTGAAGTGACACTACAACCGCTGCGTCGTTATGAGCTGGATGCGGCGATTCTGTTTTCCGACATTTTGACTGTTCCCGATGCAATGGGATTAGGTCTGTATTTTGAGGCGGGTGAAGGCCCACGTTTTGAGCGCCCAACAGATACTATCGATGCCATCAAAAAATTATCAATCCCAGACCCAGAAGATGAGCTGGGTTATGTGATGAAGGCCGTTAGCACGATTCGTCGTGAACTGAATGGCCAAGTGCCATTAATCGGCTTCTCTGGTTCTCCATGGACTCTAGCCACTTACATGGTTGAAGGCGGTTCGAGCAAAACCTTCGAAAAAATTAAGAAAATGGCCTACGCCGAGCCTGCTGCATTGCATATGTTGCTTGATAAGCTTGCAGATTCAGTGACCTTATATTTAAACGCACAGGTGGCTAATGGTGCGCAATCTTTAATGATTTTCGACTCTTGGGGCGGCGCGTTATCGCACACTGCTTACCGTGAGTTCTCACTGCGTTATATGCAGAAAATTGTTGATGGCTTAACTCGCTTTGCTGATGGCCGCCAAGTGCCAGTGACCTTATTCACTAAGGGCGGTGGTTTATGGTTAGAAGCGATGGCTGAAACGGGCTGTGATGCTTTAGGTTTAGACTGGACTGTCGATATCGCTGACGCCCGTCGCCGTGTTGGTCATAAAGTTGCTCTGCAAGGCAACATGGATCCATCCATGTTATATGCACCAATCCCACGTATCGAAGAAGAAGTTGCTCAAATTCTGGCTGGCTACGGTGAAGGTACAGGCCATGTGTTTAATTTAGGCCATGGTATTCACCAGCATGTGGACCCAGAGCATGCAGGTGCCTTTATTAAGGCGGTTCACGCTCAATCTAAGCAGTACCATAAATAAGCTGCACTAAATAACAAACGGACCTGAGGGTCCGTTTTTTATGGCGTTTATCACAGCGTCAGAAACTTCCACTTGGGTGTTGTTAATTGGGTATTAACTTGTGGTTTAGTGAGTGCATTAATTAATCGCGTGCTTTATAGCGTATGTCTCCGCGGTGTTAGTGTGTTGGAGCTCGGTTACCATCTAACTTTTTAAAACTTTTTATCGAATAGCTGCGTTAAATCAAAGGCGTTTAAAGCAATTAAATGCATGCTATTGCCTACTTTAGCAACGGATAAAGCAAAGTGATATTTAATACTATTTGCAAATGAGATATGTTGCATGGCGCTATAAGGGACTAAATAAAGCCGTTTGTTAATTTAATTACGTAAGCCGTGGTAAAAGATGCGCATAGGCAACAAAATATTGGTATTTATTGCAGGGTTCTGTTTACCAGCCGTTGTGCTTGTCTCCTATTGCCTCGGGGTTTGGTTTGACCATAGGGTCGAATTGTTACGTCAGGATAATGTACAGCGCGAGCTAGCGAATATTCAGCAGCAGTTCCGCATCGATGTCGATCGGTTAGGGTTTCTCACTAATATTTATGCCTCCCCATTAGCTCATCTCGATAGCGAGCAGTTAAAATCCCTCGAGTCTTCGTGGCTTGAGAGCTCCATGTCTGCCAATTTAAGTTGGTTTATTCTGCGAGATGGAAATTTGCAGAGTGTTTTTCAAAATGAGCAATCAATAGCTGATGTGAATCGGCAGGAAATCGCCAAGGCGATAACGACGCAGGCTAAGCCTGAGTTTGCCAGCGCCTATTTAATTGGCGATAAAGGATATGTCGTCACTGCGGTCGCTTCACATTTGGGTGAGTATGTGCTGTTAGTGCGGCAACTTACTGAGCGCGATCTACTGGAATATGCTCAAACCTCCCTTGTCGCGCGGATCAGCATGTCTAATGCTGTAACAACACATAATACTTTACATCCAAGTTCGGTTGCGCTGCCGAGTCTCATTAGTCAACAACCAATCTATCTTCAGGTTGAATTTTCTGATGATCCTTTTCGAGATGTAAAGCTTAGTCTCGACTGGGTGTCGCTTGCGGTGATATTGCTGGGGGTATTCATTGTCGCCTTGGGTTATGTTTGGTTGCGTTCAGGCTTGTTACAGCCCCTTAATAGCTTGATGCAGCAATTAGCGCTCGTTGATCCTATGGCGAGTGTATATCGGCCTGTGACCAGCGAGGGTAATGAAGAGTTATCTGTATTGGCGAATCGCGTAAACAGCTTACTCGCGAGGATTTATCAGCAGAAAGAGCGCGGTAAAATAACCTTAGAGTCGATTGCTGAAGCCGTTATCTTGACCGACATCGATGCAAACGTCATTTACATGAATCCAAAGGCTGAAACACTGCTTGATGTGGCCAGTTGTGATGCCGTTGGAGAGAGTCTTGCTAGCTTATTAAAGGCTGGAGAGCAGTTAAATCAAGCGGTATTTCATTGTATTCGCCTTGGCGAAACGACACCTCAAGTCGCTAAAATCAAACTGCTAACCACAACGCCACGGATTATTGAACGTAGCATTAGTAACGTGCTTAATCATGAAAAAGAGATTGTCGGTACTGTAGTAGTACTGCGGGATATCACCCAAGAAGAACGCCTTAAGCACCAGCTACAAAAACGCGCAAACTTTGATGGTATTACCGGGTTACTTAATCGCCAAGCGTTCGAAGAACAACTGCCCGAGTTCGTCGGTCAAACGAGGAGCCTTGCGGTATGTTATTTGGATTTAGAGCAGTTTAAGTTGATCAATGATAGTTGTGGCCATACTGCGGGTGATCGCATGTTGGCCATGGTCGCTAAGGCTATCCAATCATGTCTTGGGCCTCAGGAGTTATTCGCTCGCTTAGGTGGGGATGAGTTCGGACTGGTGATCTGCGATCGCTCGGCGTTAGCCGTGGTGCAGTTGCTAAAGCACATTATTGCCCAGGTATCGTTGCAAGTGTTACACGATAAAAATTGCAACTACAAAGTCGGCTTAAGTATTGGTGTTGCCTTTGGGCGTGCGCCCTATATCAATGCGCAGGAATTACTCAAGGATGCGGATATCGCTTGTATTGCCGCTAAAGCTAAGGGCGCCAATCAAATTCATATTTATGATGATAAAGATAAAGAACTGACCTACCAGCGTAATGCGCCTAAATGGGCGATGCGTATTGCCCAAGCAATTGAGGAAAATGAACTCCTGCTCTACTACCAGCCCATCCGAGGATTAGGTGCGAGTTCTAAACGCCAACGGATGGAGATTCTGCTCAGGATCCAAGAGCCTTGTGGTCGCATTTTGGCGCCAGCCCAGTTTATTGCTGCCGCAGAACGTTTTAAGCTGATGCCTGAAATTGATAAAGAAGTGATACGTAAAGCCTTTTTATGGCTGTCGCTAAATTCGCAGCTTTGGCCGGATCACTGCATTTCAATCAACCTTTCGGGCAATAGTCTCGGCGCCGAAGGCATGGTGGAATATATTGCTAAGCAGCAGCAAATTTTTGATATTCCTAGCCAATGCGTTTGCTTTGAAATTACCGAAACGACTGCGATTCAAAACCGTCACCGCGGCATGGAAATGCTCAGGCAATTGCGCAAACTCGGTTTTTCCTTTGCATTGGATGATTTTGGCAGTGGCTTTGCTTCCTACGGCTATTTACGCGAACTGCCCGTGGACTACGTCAAAATCGATGGCTGCTTTGTTAAAAACCTGGCCGTCAATGCCAAGGACTATGCCATCGTGAAATCTATTCAAGACGTTTGCCGAGTAATGGGAATTGAGACGGTCGCCGAATTTGTAGAAAACCAAGAGATTATCGATAGATTGCAAGCGATTGGTATCAACTATGCTCAAGGTTATGCGATAGGACGGCCGCAACCTCTAGCAAGTTATTGTGAGCAGTTTGAGATGAGCTTAGCGCAACGCGCATAGGGGATTGCGCTTTTTAGGTGATTATGCCAATTTACCCTTAACCGAAGTTAACATATTAGTAACAAGGATATGGTTATGGATGGACTGACGGGTAAAGTGGTTATTATTACAGGGGCTTCTGAAGGTATTGGTCGTGCGCTGGCGATTGCCATGGCGCGGGTAGGATGCCAACTTGTATTGAGTGCTCGCAATGAAACGCGTCTTGCCTCACTTGCCCTCGAAATTGCTAACTATGGTCCTACTCCCTTTGTTTTTGCCGCTGATGTCAGCAGTGCCTCCCAGTGTGAAGACTTAATTCAAGCCACGATTGCCCATTATGGCCGTCTCGATATTTTGGTTAATAATGCGGGCATGACGATGTGGTCGCGTTTTGATGAGTTAACCCAACTAGCGGTTCTTGAAGATATCATGCGCGTTAATTACTTAGGCCCTGCCTATTTGACCCATGCCGCCTTACCCTATTTAAAGTCGAGCCAAGGTCAGGTCGTGGTGGTGGCTTCGGTGGCTGGGTTAACAGGCGTACCGACTCGTAGTGGTTATGCGGCGTCTAAGCATGCTGTTATCGGTTTTTTTGATTCGCTGCGGATTGAGCTTGCTGACGATAATGTGGCCGTGACGGTGATTTGCCCTGATTTTGTCGTCTCGCAAATCCATAAGCGAGCCTTAGATGGTGCGGGTAAGCCACTCGGTAAATCGCCAATGCAGGAAGCTAAAATTCTTTCCGCAGAGCAATGTGCCGACATGATGCTACCTGTGATAGCAACCCGAGGCCGGCAGCTTATCACTTCTCTTCGCGGCCGGCTCGGACGTTGGCTTAAGCTGATTGCACCGGGCTTAATCGATAAAATAGCCCGTAAAGCAATTGCCTCAGGCCATTAGCTTTTATTGAGGTGTTTAACGATGGCTTGTTCAGCTTCATTTTGGGTTGCCTTATCACCATCAGCTTGGATGTTGGCTGTTGCCTTATGGCCTGTGAGATCCTCGGCAATATGAAGCCAGTCAGGATGCCAGTAAAAATTCTGTCCTGACAATGTTTGCCAGTTGTGCACGCCGGACTTTTCGCCTTGATAAATAATGTCTTTGATTGAATAACCCATAGAAAACCCCTGATTTATTATTGGATATCATTATTGAGGTCAAATAGTGCGCTATCTACTTCGCAACTTGTGTGCGTTAGATCACGCTTTTAGGCAAAATAAACCTCGCATTTGCGAGGTTTATTTTTTATTGCACTTAATTTTCAGTGTCTTAACGTCTAGTGCTTTAATGTCTAGGGTATTAAGGTTTCGCGCATTGGCTAGGTGAGCCTGTGCCTTTCCAAAGTGTGCTGCTATCGCTCAGTGACAGTGGGATAAAGGTTAAGCCTTGGCTCATATTGGCGGGTGGTAAATCAGTTTCGAGCTCATACATACCCATTGGGACCGTGCCAAGGGTGGCGTTTGCTGTGACTTGTATGGCTGCAAGACTAGAGTAACGCAGTCCTAGCATATCGAAATGGCTGCGCCAATCTTTGCCTGTGAGTTTGCTTAAGGAAACCAACATAAAGTCATTGCCAGGAATATCTCTGACCGTTTTACCACCGAAGACGCTATGGCCATCGAAGGGGAACAAGTCAAAACCGAGTTTACTGCGGTTTGCCTCCCAATCGTTGGCGTTATTAGCGTATTTACCGAAAATACGGCTGTGCTGATACAGCAAGGTAAAGAGATTAAAGCCATTACTTAAGGTTGTGCCATCACTTAGCGTCATGCCATGGGCCTTGAGGGCCATTTGGATATAAAACCCCATGCGATAGCCGTTGTGTACCGCGTAGGCATTGCTGGCCCAAGGGGCTGTGTATCTGTCTTCACCCGCATCGAGCACTTTGCAGTTGGCGCCGAAGACCACGCGTTTGCCACTGGTATCCGTGGTGCCCACAGCATCGGACATAAACACATAGAAGAGATCTTTGTGATTCATATGGCCATCATTGATGGTGTTGGTATTACCATCACGCAAATAATGGGTCTTCCATAGCACCACATAGGGGAAGATATTGTTGGAGTTTTCCCCCGCGCGGCTGCCATAGCCTGTCCAATTATCGCTATTGGCGGCAGTGGCATATTGCACATTGAGGCGGTTGGTTTGCAGATTATGGCCAAGTTCATGGTTATCTCCCCAACCCGTGGGTGAAATATTCCAAGCGGCATCCCAAGGATTCCCACTGCAACCCGATCCACATTGGGCATTCTGGTCATAGTTAGCGTGTTGGATAATCGTGCGAGTGTGCAGATTAACATCGATACAATCTTGCCCAAACAGTGCCTGACAGCTTGATAGCACCTCGGCGGGTAACGACTCAGTTAAGCTTTTACCTTGGATCTTAAGTCCTGCTAAGGTGTAAACACTATTGATATGGTCCTCGACGATGCTTTTGAGCAAGGCGGTAACATCAGGGATCTTACCGCCAATGGCATTCATAAAACGGTCGCGGCGTAAATGCTGTTCAGCGCCATCGGTGCGCAGATCCACATGGGGCAGCTCAGTGTTTTGGATTTTGTCATTGAAGGCCGTGATTTCAGCAGGATTAGAAAAATCCATGATACTTGGGTGCTTAGCCACATTTTTTGCTTGCACATCGACACTGAGCGCGCCTTCGCCGCCACTGATATAGAAATAAATCGGGCCGCCATAGGGGGTTGAAAACTCGATGCTTTGCCCTTTGGCGAGCTTAAGACGCTGCTGCGCTAACTCAAGCGGCGCGCGATAAACCTTTTGTTCAAAGGCGCGGTTGGTATTGCGTCTATGATAATTGAGCTTAATTTCGACGTTGGCATTGGTGCTATCCAAACGACTGAGCGTGATGGTTTGTCCCGGTAAGGCGTACCAGCCTGAGCTGGTCCATTGACCTGTATAAGGTACGCTAATGGTTTTGCGCTCTGATACTGTGGCCGGATAACCGTAGTGAGCATTAGTGCCTTTACTTAGATTGGCTCTGTCGGTGACATATTCCCCTAAATCGGCTTGGGCAAGGTTATGGGCGCGGGCGTAGCTCACCGTCCAATCGGCAAATAGCGCTTGCTGCCATTGGGTGAACTCGCTGTAGGCGATGGGATAATCAATTTCACTACGGTATTTATCGGCGAGCAGTAAACCGGCCTTTATCAGTGGGAAGTTAGTGCGACTAAACACATCAATGCCATTGATATCTAAGGTTTCAGCACTGCTGCGATACCAGTCGGCACCCGCTTTAAAAGCCTCAACAAAGGCGCTGCTATTACAGCTTAAGTAATTGCCTGTGCAGTCATTTAATACCTGCGTGTCAAAGCGCTGCTCCCGCAGATTTGCCAGTAGTTTTTTAACATCTTCAAGGGCTTTATCTTCGGCCAGAATGCTACTTACATTCAAGTTATCGGCATTGAGTTTGGACCAATAGTTGCCAGCGGTAGAGAGTCCCATCTCAAGATAGAGTGGCGAGAGCATAGCGCTTTGTTCGCGTCGATAATTTGAGAGTAGCAGGGGAATACCCGCAGCCTTGGCTTTGGCAATCGCCGCTTGAATGCCCGCGTAACCTAGGTTGTCGCGGTCAATATCGCTGATAACGATTAAATCGGGTTTTAAGGTATCGATACAGCTGGCGAGGGCGCTGTAGTCGCAGCTATTGGCGGTATTGATACTGTGAGCATCGGGATAGTACTTGCTTAGCCAAGTGCGGATCCCTTCGTTATGGGGGAAATACCAACTGTCGGCACGGCTCGGCATTTGGGCCGTGACTATGCTGAGGCCATCCTGCTGATCGCCGCCTTTGGTTAGCCATCCGATAAGGTTTTTCAGTAGCTTATCACTCTCATCTGAATTATTAACCGCAAACAAGTTGCCACCCATGGCGGCATAACGCTGGCCTTGTTGTTCGCCCGCCATCACTAAACCACGTACGGCACTAGCGCCGCTGCCATCCACATTCGATGGCAGTAAGGTAAAAGTGTTTTCCGGCATAAAGCTCGAAAAAGTGATGGAATCGTGGGTCGGATGCCAACTGATGCTGTTACCCACACCTTGATAGAGTTCGGTGATTTGCGTCTTACGTGCAGCGTCCACCTTCGCAAGTTCGGCAGTGCTGAAATCAATCAGCTCATTGGCGCTGGCAAGGGTATGGTCTTGATGGCGAATGGCATTTTCAGCATTGCTGATAAAGGCTGGAGTAATCGTGCAATCCGCCGACATCGCCGCTGTGGTATAAGTTAACTCGGCTAATGAACCGCCACAGCCACTAATTTTTTCTAGTACAAAGCCTGCGTCCGCTTGAACACTAAAGCTGGCTCTTTTGCCCGAATCGACTTTTTGGCTTGCAGGAGTGAGTTTGCCGCCCGATACCTGACTTGCACTGGCGGTATATTGGGTGATAGTCGGTGGCTGAACGGGTGGTGTGGTGGTGCTCGCATCCTCAGAGCCGCCCCCGCAACCGCCAATCAGTAAGGCGATGGCGGTAGATATAAGTCTAATCTCCATAGGGAGTCCTTATTATTTTGGGAATTAACAATTATGCAGCATTGTAGCGGAATAATACGGGCTAAAGTAGATAATATCTTAATAAAATTTATATAAATCATTATCTTAAATTTGACGATCGTCAAATTTAAGGCATAAAAATACCGGCATTAGGCCGGTATTTTTAGTGGGATTAACCCTTAGCTCTGTTGTTCACGGGCAATGGCGCGATAGCCAATATCAGTACGGAAATACACATCATCCCAATGGATTTCATCAACCAATTGATAAGCGGCTTTTTGTGCTTCGGTCACTGTGTTTCCTAAGGCTGTAGCGCATAACACGCGGCCGCCATTAGTGACTACATGTCCGCCTTTCATTTCAGTACCGGCGTGGAAGACCTTGGCATCGTGATTACCTAGGCTTAGGCCGTCAATCACATCGCCTTTGCGGTAGTCATCAGGGTAACCGCCAGCGGCTAATACGACACCGACTGCGGCGCGCTCGTCGTACTCGGCGGTAACTTTATCCAGCTCGCCGCGGGTTGCTGCTAAACAGAGTTCAACCAGATCTGATTTTAAGCGCATCATAATAGGTTGGGTTTCTGGATCGCCAAAGCGGCAGTTGTATTCCAGTACCTTGGCGCTGCCGTCTGGTGCGATCATTAGACCTGCATACAGGAAGCCAGTGTAAACATTGCCTTCAACCGCCATGCCATCAACCGTTGGGCGGATAACATTAGCAATCGTCCAATCGTGTACGCTTTGGGTGACCACGGGCGCAGGGGAGTAAGCGCCCATGCCGCCAGTGTTTGGACCGTGATCGGCATTATCGCGAGCTTTATGATCTTGGCTAGTCGCCATGGCAAGGATATTTTTGCCATCGACCATCACGATAAAGCTGGCTTCTTCGCCTTTTAAGAACTCTTCGATGACCACGCGTGAGCCGGCATCACCAAACTTGTTGCCCGCGAGCATATCATCAATCGCAGCATCAGCTTCGGCTTGGTCTTGGGCGATGATCACGCCTTTACCTGCGGCTAAACCGTCGGCTTTGATGACTACTGGGTAACCCGTCTTGCCCGTCAGTTCACGCACGAAGGCTTTAGCGTCTTGGATTTCGGTACAGTTTTTATAACCCGCCGTTGGGATATTGTGGCGTGCTAAGAAGTCCTTAGTGAACGCCTTAGAGCCTTCTAACTGTGCTGCCGCTTTGGTTGGGCCAAAAATGGGTAGACCCGCAGCGTTAAAGGCATCGACCACGCCCAATACCAGCGGCGCTTCCGGGCCGACGATGGTGAGTTCGATCTGATTGGTTTTAGCAAAATCGAGCAGGGCAGGAATGTCAGTTGCACTGATATTTAAGTTTTCAAGCTTTGGTTCGAGAGCCGTGCCCGCGTTACCCGGTGCAACATAAACCAGTTCGACCTGAGGTGATTGTGCCGCTTTCCAAGCTAGGGCATGTTCGCGGCCGCCGCCACCAATAACTAATACTTTCATGTTAAGTCATCCCTTTGAGTTTTAAATTCTTGTGGTTAGATTCTTAGTGCTACAGAGTGCGATAAACGAAACAGCCAGCACTTGGCGTGCTGGCTGTAGGTGGCATTAGTGACGGAAGTGGCGCATGCCCGTCATTACCATGGCCATGCCGTGCTCGTCGGCAGCAGCGATGATTTCTGCATCGCGCATTGAGCCACCCGGTTGGATGATACAGCTAATGCCCGCCGCCGCTGCGGCATCGATACCGTCGCGGAATGGGAAGAAGGCATCGGACGCCATCACAGAGTTAACCACTTCTAAGCCTTCATCGGCAGCCTTGATACCCGCAATCTTAGCGCTGTAGACGCGGCTCATTTGGCCTGCGCCGACACCGATTGTCATACCGTCTTTAGCGTAAACAATCGCGTTAGATTTAACGAACTTAGCCACTTTCCAGCAGAACATTAAGTCCTTCAGCTCGCTCTCGGTCGGTTGACGCTTAGTCACGACTTTAATGTCATCTAAGCCAACCATGCCTTGGTCGCGGTCTTGCACCAGCAGGCCACCGTTTACGCGCTTATAGTCTAAGGTCTTGGTCTTAGTATCCCATTGACCGCACTCTAACAGACGCACGTTGGTTTTCTTGGCCACTACATCGCGGGCACCTTGGCTCACGACTGGCGCAATAATCACTTCAACGAATTGACGCTCAACGATAGCGCTAGCGGTTGCTGCATCTAACTCGCCGTTGAAGGCGATAATGCCGCCAAAGGCTGACGTTGGGTCAGTTTGGTAGGCGCGGTTGTAGGCATCGAGTAAGTCTTTACCCAGTGCAACACCACATGGGTTAGCGTGTTTAACGATAACGCAGGCTGGCTCGCTGAACTCTTTCACACACTCAAGGGCGGCATCGGTATCGGCGATATTGTTATAAGACAGTGCCTTACCTTGCAGTTGAACGGCAGTTGCGACTGAGGCTTCGTCGATCTTAGTGTCAACATAGAAGGCAGCAGTTTGGTGGCTGTTTTCACCGTAACGCAGATCTTGCTTCTTCACTAATTGGGTGTTGAAGGTGCGTGGGAACTTTGAGTCTTCGAAGCACTCATCAGTGCTATGCGCTGGAACCATAGTGCCGAAGTAATTGGCGATCATGCCATCGTAACCCGCAGTGTGTTCGAAGGCGGCAATCGCTAAATCGAAACGGGTCGCGTGAGTCGTGCTGCCATTGTTGGCGGCCATTTCGGCTAATACGCGGTTATAGTCGGCCGCATTTACCACGATAGTCACGTCTTTATGGTTTTTCGCCGCAGCGCGCACCATAGTCGGGCCACCGATGTCGATGTTTTCAATCGCATCTTCTAAGGTGCAACCGGCTTTAGCAACCGTATCGGCAAAGGGGTAGAGGTTAACCGCAACCAGATCGATTGCATTGATATTGTTAGCAGCCATGACATTTTCATCAAGACCGCGACGCGCCAAAATGCCGCCATGCACTTTCGGGTGCAGGGTTTTAACGCGACCATCCATGATCTCAGGGTGTCCTGTATAGTCAGATACTTCGATAACAGGCACGCCGTTATCCGCTAACAAGCGAGCGGTACCGCCCGTTGACAGCAGTTCAACGCCTTGGGCGTGTAATGCTTTGGCGAATTCGAGAATTCCGGTTTTATCTGAAACGCTTAACAGCGCGCGACGAATGGGTCTGGCATTATTTGCAACAGTCATTTGGGTACAGGGTCCAGTTATTTTAGTTTCAAGGATCTTTCGGAAAACAGAACAACTTCAATCGGTTCTGCTTTCCAAAAGCCCCTTGGTCCTACTTATATTTTTTGTCCCATCGTCAGGCGCGCGTATTCTACCGTAAAACGGGATTTACGGGTGTTTTTTCTGCGCGATTTCACAATATTGATATCAGAACAAAGTGGAATGATTTTGGGGTGAAGTGTAAATTTGAAAATAGCCCTTGACCTTGGAGTAGGCTCTAAGGTTTATACTCGCTCCATCATATTGATTGTCAGTGTTGCTTGAGAAGATTCGAGTAAAACTGCAAAGGATTAACTATGTACCGAATTGGTGAGTTAGCCGATTTATGCGAGGTGAAGGCCGATACCCTCAGATTCTATGAGAAACACGGTCTACTTTCGCCTTCGAGCCGAACCGACTCTGGCTATCGGGTCTATACCGATGCCGACGCGGCGCGGCTGCGTTTTATTCTGCGGGCGAAGGCGGTGGGTTTTACCTTAAGTGAAATCAGTGAGCTGTTGTCTATCGATCTTGATAAATCCAATTGGGTCTGTGCCGATGTAAAGGGCATGGTGGACCTCAAGCTGGCGCAGGTACAGGCGAAGATTGCCGAGTTATTGCATTTTCAAACCAGTTTGCAGAGCTTGTCGGATGCCTGCTGCGGCGGGCCTCGTAGTGCCGAACATTGCTCGATTTTAGAGGCGCTAGAGTCGAGTACCGAACGAGTTCGCGTTGAGCATGATCATGGTGCAGTCCACAGCGCTACAACCCTAGATAAGTCAGGGAATTAATTATGTTACTGAAGAATTTTATCGATCTGTTTTTAGATTCTGCTCCTTGGCTGTTGCTTGGCTTGATTCTGGCGGGTTTACTTAAAGTATTCGTGCCTATGGCCTGGATGCAAAAGCAGCTCGGCGGACATGGCTTTAAAACTGTGGTCAAGGCAGCGTTATTGGGCGCGCCTTTACCTCTGTGTTCCTGCGGTGTGATCCCCGCCGCCGTGGGGCTGCGCCGCTCTGGGGCATCGAAAGCGGCAACCACCTCCTTTTTAGTCTCCACTCCTGAAACTGGGGTTGACTCAGTAACGGTTTCCTACGTGTTACTCGGCCCTTTTATGGCAATAGTGCGCCCAATTGCGGCGATCACCAGTGCCATTGTTGCGGGCTTACTGGTGGGACGTGATGATGACGATGGCAAACCTGCGGTTAAGGCCGATTCCCAGTCAGACAAGGTTCAGTCAGACAAGGCATTAGCTAGCGCTGCGCCTGTCGCTTCATGCTGCGCCTCAAAATCCCCGTCGACAGAGACAGTGGTAAAAGCCGAAGCGGTAAAAAGCTGCTGCGCATCGACTAAGGCGCCTGTAATCACGCCGGTTAAGTCTTCCTGCTGCGGCAGTGATAACGCGAAAGCGCCATCAACCGAACCGAAAATCAAAATGACACCTATGGCTAAGCCCAGTCTAATGGCAGCTAGTGGCCCAAGTATGGGCACTGTCGGTATGGTTAATGCGGCTAAAGTCAGTGCGGTCAAGGTTGAAAATGCTGGTTCATGCTGTGGTACGCAAACTGCCGCGCCTGAAAAAATCGTGGTAGTGAAGAAGGGCGCTTGTTGTGGTAGCTCAAGCGCGAAAACGGCTGAGAGCCATCAAGCCGAAGGCGAGAGCTGCTGTGCGTCGACTCAGGATATGGCGACTGAGTTGAAGTCTGAATCTGTGATTGCGCGTATTGGGCTTGGGCTTAAATATGCGGCGACGGATCTTGTGCGTGATACGACCCTCTGGCTGCTGGTGGGTTTATTCTTCGCAGCATTAGTACAAACCTATGTTCCTGCTGACTTTTTGGCTAAGTGGGGCGATGGGTTGCTGGCCATGCTGGTGATGGTGCTAGTGTCTGTCCCTATGTATATCTGCGCAACGGCGTCGACGCCGATTGCGGCGGGATTATTGCTTGCTGGCGTGTCCCCCGGCGCCGTGCTGGTGTTTATGATGGCAGGCCCTGCAACCAATATCGCTACTTTAGGTGTAGTGACTAAGGAGCTGGGTAAGCGTGCGCTCTACGGCTATCTTGGCGGTGTGTTAGGTGTTGCCTTAGTAGCGGGTGCCTTAGTGAACTATCTAGTGGCGAACTTTGGCTTTGAGGTAATGCCACAGATTGGCCATGAACATCAAATGCTACCAAGTTGGTTAGTGGCCACTTCGGGCATAATACTGGCGTTGTTGATGGCGAAAGTGGTGTTTGAGAAGATCCCAAGAAGTTGGTTACGCCGCAGCGATTGCTGTTCATAGCGCTAACGCTAAATAAAAATCCCCAGCAATGAC